>DIMZ01000090.1:9036-12766 GCA_002425825.1 Cloacimonetes bacterium UBA5553
CGTTTGATTATGGAAGGTGATCCACATCAACTGCTGGAAGGCATAATGATTTGTGCCCGCGCAATTGGTGCCACCAAAGCCTATATCTACATCCGCGGTGAATACAAGCTCTGTATCTCCCGTTTGGAACTTGCCATTAAACAAGCTAAAGAATATGGCATTTTGGGAACCAATATCTTCGAGAGCGGCTTTGATCTGGACATCATGATCAAGATAGGCGCAGGAGCATACGTTTGCGGAGAAGAAACAGCTCTGATTGAATCTCTTGAAGGTAATCGCGGTAATCCTCGCTGGAAACCGCCATTCCCGGGAGTGAAAGGCCTGTGGCAAGCCCCCACAGTGGTGAACAATGTGGAAACTCTTGCCAATGTCCCCTTCATTATTGCCAAAGGTGCCGAAGAATATATGAAATATGGTACTCCGGAATGCACAGGTACCAAGGTTTACACCATTCTCGGTGATGTGGCGCATCCCGGTCTCTGCGAAGTGGACATGGGTACAACTCTGCGCACCATTATAAATGACTATGCCGGTGGCATGAAAAAAGGATTCCGCTTCAAGGCAGCCCTCGTGGGCGGCGCAGCAGGCGTTATGCTTCCCGACCGCATGCTGGATGTAAAGATGGACTTTAGCAGCTTGAACCAATATGCAGCCGTGCTGGGTAGCGGAGCGATTCTGGTAATGAACGAGCATCAGAGCATTGTAGATATGCTTTGGAGCATCCTGCGTTTCTTCCGTCACGAGTCTTGCGGCAAATGCGCACCTTGTAAGAATGGAACCCAGCAGCTGTATCGCCTGATCACCAAGATCAAAAAAGGCGAAGCTACAATGGACGATGTAGATTTAATGCACACGATTGCCGAAACCATGTTGCACACTTCATTCTGTGCTCTTGGCCAATCTCCCATCATGGCTATCCGCAGTGCAATAGAAAACTTCCGTGATGAATTCATCGCAATAACAAAAAAGTAAGATAAAAGAGGATTGATACTATGGCTAAGATAGTCAATGTCTTTATTGATGGTCATCATCTGGAAGTTCCGGATAACATGACAATCATCGAAGCCGCAGATAAACACGGCATCCATATTCCCCGCTTATGCTACCACCCCGATTTACCACCCACAGCCAATTGTGGCGTTTGTGTGGTGGAAGTGAAAGGTGCTAAATCGTTATTGCGCTCGTGCATCACCCAGGTTACCGAGGGAATGGAAATTTCTACGAACAGCCCGAGGGCCATGCAGGCAAGAAAAGTAAATGTTGAGTTATTGCTGGCCAATCATCCTCAGGATTGTTTGATTTGTGACCGGAACGGAAACTGCGAATTGCAGNNTGGAAGTAAGCGGAAATCCCACTCCTAAACGTGCCTGTTGCACCCCCGTGGGCGAAGGCATGAAGATAGTCACTAATTCCCACAAACTTCGTTCCTACCGCAAAACACTGGTAGAGATGATACTTTCAAATCACGAAGTGGTTTGCCCCACCTGTAGCGCAAACAACAAGTGCGAACTGCAAACCTTATCTAACAATTTGGGCGTAGATCCCGAACACCTGCCCAATATTCTGGCTAANNAGCAAACTGTGGATAAAACCAGCCCATCCATAATCCGTGACGTTAACAAGTGTATCGCCTGCGGACGCTGCATCACAGTATGTAACGATGTTCAAACAGTGTATGCCCTCACCTTCAGCGAACGCGGTATCGACGCACATGTGGACACAGCCTTTGCCAATGGTATGGCAAACAGCCCCTGCGTGAACTGTGGTCAATGCACAGTTTACTGTCCCACCGGCGCTCTACGCGAAAAGAGCGAAGTGGATGAAGTGTGGGAAGCTATTCTTGATCCCGACAAACACGTTATCGTGCAGGAAGCACCTGCCATTCGCGTGTCCCTGGGTGAAGAATTTGGCTTGCCTTTGGGCAGCATAACTGCCAAGAAGATGTATGCAGCTTTGCGTAAGATTGGTTTCGATGCCATTATGGATACCAACTTTACTGCCGACCTCACCATCTTGGAAGAAGGCACCGAGCTGGTTACCAGACTTACCACCGGTGGTCAGATTCCGCTTATCACCTCCTGCTCTCCCGGCTGGATTAAGTTTATGGAAACCTATTATCCCGACTTGGCTTCGTGCATTTCCACCGCCAAATCACCCATGAGCATGTTTGGCGTTCTTGCCAAAACATACTATGCTCAGGAGCGCGCCATAGACCCTGCTAAGATAGTATCCGTAGCCATCATGCCCTGCACAGCCAAAAAGTTCGAAGCCCGCCGTCCCGAAATGCGTGACAGTGGTTTCCAGGATGTGGACTATGTGCTTACCACTCGTGAGTTCCAAAAGATGATAAAAGAAGCGGGTATCGACTTTGCCAATATCAAAGACGAAGATGCCGATGAAGGCATGAGCTTCTACACCGGTGCAGGAACCATCTTTGGTGCCACCGGCGGTGTTATGGAAGCTGCTATTCGTTCCGCCTACACTCTGGTTACCGGTCAAGAACTGGATAACGTGGAAATCCAAGCCGTTCGCGGTTTGGAAGGCGTGAAAGAAGCTGCAATAGAAGTTCCCGGCTTTGGCGAACTCCGCGTGGCAGTTGCTCACGGCTTGTCCAATCCCCGTAAGGTGATGGATAAAGTGCGTGAAGGCCTTAAAACTACCGGCGAATCACCCTGGCACTTCATAGAGATAATGGCTTGCCCCGGCGGTTGCGTTGGTGGTGGTGGACAGCCTTATGGCAATGACATCGCTTCCCGTGCCCGTAGAGGTCTTGCCCTGTATGAAGAAGATAGAAGCCTGCCCGTTCGCAAATCTCACCACAATCCCGAAGTTACGCGCATTTATGAGCGTTTCTTAGGCTCACCAAATTCTGAGCTTGCTCACAAACTGCTTCATACCAACTACTTCAAACGCTCGGTTTATACCGGACAGGTTACCGAAGAAGTAACTCACAAACATCACTAATTCTAAACAGACATATCCAAGGGGTGGGAACTGATGTTCTCACCCCTTTGTTGTTAAGCGTTCTTCAGGCATTCCGCGGCACACAGCATTTTGGCATTGTCTCACTTTGTGCTTGACACCCATGTGCCGGATAGCAGTTTATCAACATGGCATTAGTGCTATTATCCAAAAGGAGTTTTGCTATGTTTAGAATCTTGTTGCTAATACTTTTGTGTGTATTTCTGCTTTCTTGTGGGGATAAAACCACCGAGATAACCGTGCGTGACAGCAATCAGGACGGAGTGGCGCACTTGACTCCCGATCCCGACTTCATGGGCAATACGGAGATATTCTTTATTCCGGGAACCATCCAGGGCTCTGCCATATGGGTTATTAACGGCCCTGGGGCAAATGTGGGGCTCGATATTCGTGACCGCGGCAATAACGCCTTTATCTACTTTGCCGACAGCTATATAGCCAGAGGGGACAACACCGCCCAAACCGGCACCCAAATTCCCTGGAATCGCTGGCTGAAAGTGCGGTTGGTGGTGTATAAATCCGGCCTTTCAGGATGGGTGGTTAGCTTCCTGAACGCATTGGGACTAAACTTTTTCGATTCTCTTGAAGACTATATGATTGAGCAAATCTGGGAAAATGAAGTGTACCTTAGCCCCGATGGCAAAAGGATTAGCACTACTCCCCAAAAAGTCAAATTCACCCATTTGGGAGAGGCAGCCCACTAAATTCTACTTTATAAAGAGTAATAGAGCCAGAGAGGAATAGAGAG
>DIMZ01000256.1:0-4278 GCA_002425825.1 Cloacimonetes bacterium UBA5553
ATTGGAAGTGCAGGACGACGACCGAAGCCTTTTAGCTACAAAAAACACTTTTCTTCAGAAATAGCTATGATGCTATTCAATAATCTCAGATATTGTGAATACACCACTCAGAAGTATTTCAATTAATGAATCCTCTTGATGAACTCCTGACCAATACTTCTGTGCCATATCGGCAATTCCATCGTGCAATAAGAAATCACAATTCAGCAAATTAGCGTCTGCCTTAATAAAAGAGGATTGCCCGGTTACCGGAGTAATTCTAATCAAAGTAGGCCTCAACTCATTACTAATAGTAAATTTTACTCTCATCTGGTCGATGTCAGAGTTATCAGGAAATGCAAATAAGCAATTCATTCTTGATGGGTGTTGTGAATAAAATGAGTTTCTTACTTCTTCAAAAATATACTCTTTTAAAACTTCAGCGCAGTACTTCGAATGAATAAGAAAGTTCTTAAGACATGAACCATCGCTCTTGAATGTAGGGTCATCGGCTTGGGTTAAAACCTCCATTCCAGGTATGAATGACAACCAATCTCCCTTCAGTTTTTGCTGCCAGTAATTCGAAACATTCCATCTTGTGGAATAAACACAATCTGTCCGTAATTCAGATTTGTTCCATGAAGTAAGATGAAGCACGCCTACCTTCTTTTTAGGATTACACCTTTAGCACCAACAGCGAATACTTTAGTCGGTGATATGGCAATGTCGTATATCGTTTGAATAGATTCATTCGACTGCGATTTAAGTGTTCCAGATGAATACCGCCACATAGAACCATTACTGCCACCAAACCACGCATTCTCCATACTAGTGGCTGCGACACACCTAACTCCACTACTGACGGATAACTCATTCAAGAGTTGATCATTAACAAACCTGTATACTTTACCGCCCGTATCTGCAGAATAACTATTAGTAGAGTAGTATGTAATCCAGAAACTCCCATCACTGATCAACTCAAGATCAGAAATGTAGTTATAGCTATATAATGGAATCCCAATATCATAACNNAATAATCCTCCAGCCATTTCCATCATATTTGATTACTTTGCCATATCTATCAACAGCATATACTAATGATTGACTAATCGCTTTGATTCGCCTAATCGAGGCCAGATCCAGTTGAGTAAGCGTCCAATTTGAGCCGTTGAAGTAATTTATCTTTCCAGAATCACCTCCAATCCAAACATGGTTTTCGTCTGCAGCTGTAACACATTCACCATAAGAAAAAGGAAGTGCCATCCATTCAATTCCGTTGTAGTAGTGTTTATTAGTGTAAGCTGATGTTGCTGAGATTATCACAACGTCCTTGCCGGAATAGGTGGTTTCTACTATCCAATTACTGCCATTGTAATAGAATGTTTTNNTACAGCATAACCATAATTATCAGTAAGAAAATTGACTGAGTATAGGTCTGTTCCTAACGAGTCAACTCTAACCCAATCTTTTTCATCCACTAGTGAATCAAGCAACTCCCCGCAGGATGAACACATTAACAGGACAATAGCTAAGATCACCAAAACTATCAATGAGAGTTTCATCATTTCCTCCCAAAGACATACTTAAGCACTCCATTTGATCCAACTGCCCAACCCAGCTGAGTGCTTAACATAACCATACCGTTTATTTCAAAAGTGCAAGAAGAGTTTACCTGTAATAGGTTATATCCGTCATAATGCCAGATATAGCCTGATTTCCCCCCGAACCAAACATCATTGTTTGCCAAGATTGACACACACTTAACACCCTTTTCCAGTATCCACTCTTGGTGAATCATATCATCAGAAAAGCGGAATATTTTCCCACCAGTATCACTACCGTAGCTATTTGTCTGATAATAGGTCAACCAAAATTCACCATCTCCCAGTACGTCAATGTCTGATATGTAATTATAACTATATTGGGGGAAAGCAAAATCGTAAACCTGCATCCATCCTGCCCCATTATACTTAAGTACTTTACCAGAACTATCTACTGCATATACTAGATTTTGGCTAAATGCTTTAATAACTCGTATTGTGCCATAATCGAGCTGTGTAAGCGCCCAAGAAGAACCGTTNNCTACCCGACGAGCCACCAACCCATATATTGTTGTTATCTATTGCTGTTACCGATTCTCCATAAGTAAAGGGTAATGCTGACCAAGCAATACCGTTATAGAAGTACTTATTAGTGTAGATATTCGTGGCGTTAATTATCGCTATCTGCTTGTTGCTATAAGTGTTATCCTGTGACCAATTCCCGCCAGAATAAGAGTATATACCGCTTGTGCCCACCGCCATTCCAAAGTTCGGACTTAGAAAATCAACTCCCGTAAGTCCAGATACAGTCTGGGCGACATACCAGTTACCAATCAATGGAGGTGTGTTTACACTAAGAACATTTGTGCTTGGGATTAACTGGTTTTGCTGATTCTTTACGTATACACGAAAGTAGTATTGTGTGTTAGCTTGAAGGTTGCCGCTAACACAAGAGGTCTGATTTGATACTGAGATCTCAGTAACCAAGTTGCCGTTTGTGTGGTTCACATCTGGAGTTGTTCCACGATAAACCTTGTACGAGACGAATCCAGCATCAATAAACCTAGTCCAATTGAGCTGTGCCGAGTTTTGATTTAGCATATAGGCCATCAATAACGTGACTCCATTTGTCAGATTATTTGGCACTACCATATTGACCGGAATTGTCCTATTTCCGCCATTTGAAACAATCAATATGTTACCACTATATGAACCTGCACTCAATCCTGATCGATTAACATTAACAAATATCTCGCCATTACCTGAGCCTGATACAGGTAGCGTGGAAAGCCAATCGGCATTATCCGAAACTGACCAATTAAGACTTCCGCTTCCACTGTTACTAACATGTAACTGTAATGAAGTAGCATCTTCTCCAAAATCAAGATTGCTTGGACTTACTGAAATTGATGGTTGAGTGGTAACCTCCATGGTAACAGGTATTGATAACTGGTTTCTACCAGTCGAAACGTTGATGATACCATTGTAGATACCACTCTGTAACCCGGTTCTGTTGACTGTCACAGCTACATAATCTGTCTCGTTTGTTGTATTTCCAGAGGTTGGATTAACACTGATCCAACTTTGATTTGGCGCAAGTGACCAAACTGCTGTTCCAGAACCATTATTAGTCAGATTCAATGTAAGCTCGTCAATGTCAATTCCGAAGCCCAAGGATGTTGGAGCTATGGTTAACAAAGGACTATTTGGACTTGGTATTGTTAATAATACACTAATTGAGACACTGTTAGTATTCGAAGTGATTAAAACTGTAGCGCTATAATTACCTGGTTGCAATCCTGCTCTGCTAACGGTTAGAGAGACTGGAGAAGTTCCACTCGTAATTACGCCATTTTGTGGATTAACCTGTATCCAAGTCTCATCTGTTGTTGCTGTCCAGTTTATCTGTCCAGTACCAATGTTAGATAATACTATAGTTGCCGCATTTTGTTGGGTTCCGAAGTTAACGAAAGACATGTTTGAAGCCAATTCTGGCATAATAGGTATCAACTGAATATCTTTCTGCATTGTTTGACCAGCCACAATGTTTATTNNTAGAAAATATCAATTCATAACTCTTTGGTGGTAATCCTGTAATAGTATATTCCCCCGATGAATTTGTTGTGACGGTAGATCCATTTGTTACTGCAACTGAAACGTTCTGAAGAGGAGATTGTGTTATCGCATCTATAACGGTACCTGATACTCCTCCAGTGTTATCTGGGCTTGTTGGCTTGTAACAACCTGTAAAAACCATGCATACTAAGCAGAAAACGAGAAGATACTTGAACATGACTGTCTCCTAAAATCGTACTCGATAGGTTATAACGGGATATTCATTAACTAATGCGATTTGTAAAGGTGCTTCTGTGATCCTTGTAAACAATTTGCTGCCTCTCGATGAAACGACATCTATTATGTTATACAAATATATTACAGCAGCCAAGGATAGAGATATATTTCCATACAGATATGACGTATCTGCATTTTCTCTGCACCTTTCCTGCTCACTGTAAGAAAGTGATATATTACGGGACCTGTTTTGGTAATAGTCTCCGATTAGAATAAATGTTACCGCAGAAAGTGCTGTGATTCCTTCTGAAGCCATTATCAGTTGCCCTTTGTTTCGTTCATTCTTGGCAATCTGACCCCAACCGGGAAGTAACGCACTCTTTACTATCGGTAGCATTCCGTATCCTTTGTATAACGGCATTGTGGAGAATTCAAGAGATTTTGGCAGCCTGATTAGGATGTGGTG
>DIMZ01000256.1:4289-5430 GCA_002425825.1 Cloacimonetes bacterium UBA5553
GTGCTTGTAAATCCCCTGTTTCTCCTCAGTATACTCATCCGCAATTCTAACGCCACTGATATTCAATCCCTTTCCGGTTAAACTGATTGTTTTTGAGGAATTGTCATATTCGTATGAAATATCAGTAGTTGATTCAGTAATCTGAGTATACTCAGAAAATGACTGAACGTGGAGCATGTGATATTGACTTAGCAATTGCATGGCATTTGATACCGCTTTTTCTTTTGCTGATAGCTCGCTAGAATCCACACCCATACCAACAAAGTAAACGAAATACTCACTATCAATTGGATTTGCTATCCATGTAGGTTTGGCTACTATTGAGGTAGCCATCAGGAGTAATGACAAAACGCAAAAACAACAAAGGGGCTTCATGCAATATCCTCCGATCTTAATGCATGCTTCTGACGTCTCCCTGCCAGCAGGGATTGTATCCTTATACTGAATGTCCGATCAGTATAATTTCCTAAACGAACATATATCCAATCGACCTGTCTTACAAATAGATTCATGCAGAGCACGCTTCTGTATCTTCGGGTATTTGTCAATGCAAAACTTATAATTACGGGTCAGCAGACAATTGAATTTTAATACGGGAACCAGAATTAAGCATGCGCTAAGCATCTACATTCGTTTCATAACTTGAAGATGTGAATCTACTAATCAGTTACGCAAAGTATCGGATTTAATCATCACTTGGTTATTTCAGGTTATTCTCACTTGACATATAACCACATAACGTAGCTTTGATTCTCAAAACGTATATTTAATTAAGACTGAGACTTAGATCAGCTCATCATATGTTACAAGAGGAGATATGAACCAAAAAGAAAGAACCAATAAAAGGCTAGTAGTTAACATGCTGAATGACCTATCAGCCAAAGAATGGATACAGGAGACGGTCTCTGTGTGGACTCAAAAAGGACTAGGAAAAAACCACAAAGATACGAAAATCGAGAGAGAGCATCCAGCACCTTTCTCGTATCAAGATGTTGCACGATTGATCAAGTTTTTTACGAAATCAGGAGAAACTGTGCTTGACCCGTTTGTAGGGGTAGGATCAACTTTGAAAGCAGCAGCTTTAGAAGGCAGAAAAGGTATCGGTGTAGAATTAAACCCTAAATACGTAGATTTAACAAAA
>DIMZ01000256.1:5444-7027 GCA_002425825.1 Cloacimonetes bacterium UBA5553
ACCCTGGAAAGCAACTCTGTTAAGCTAGTATTAACTAGTCCGCCTTATTGGAACATCCTACACAAAGAGGATCACAAAGCAAATCAAGAGAGAATCTCTAATGGACTTGACGCCAAATATAGTGATGATGTTTGTGATTTAGGTAACATAAAAGACTATAATACGTTTTTACAGAAGTTATCAGATCTACTGGCCCTTTGCCATAGAATAATCGTGCCAGATGGTCATATGTGTCTTGTTGTTGGCGATTTTAGAGATANNCACTCAGATTTAGCATCAGAAATGGAGAAACGAGGATTCCAACTAAAAGGAGTAACTATCTTGTATCAAAGACATAAACGTATTTTCCCATACGGCTATCCTTATTCGTTTGTACCCAATCTTCATCACCAGTACATTCTGATACTCAAAAAGATCGGATAATTTATGATAGAAAACCACATACATTTCGGAGATACGATTGAGTTCATGAAGACCCTTCCAGATAAATGTGCTAATCTGATCATCGCTGACCCCCCATACAATATAGATAAAGACTTCGGACCTGGAACAATATTTACAGATAATGACACATGGATCGCTTGGTCTCGCAATTGGCTCAATGAAGCTAAGAGAGTTCTCCATCCAAAAGGTAACATTTTTGTCTATGCTATTCACAATAATGTTTGTTACTTACAGTGCTTAATGTTAGAAATGGGTTTCGAGTACAGAAGGCAAATAATCTGGTATTACGAAAACGGATGGTCGAAGTATAAGAATGGCCCTGCTTGCCATTATGAACCTTTGTTGTGGTTCTCTAAATCAACAACATCAACCTACATCACCATTAGAGAACCTTACAAAAGTACTGAGCGACTGAAGCATAAAATTACGAAAAATGGAAAGATATGGACCCCTCATCCGGAAGGTAAACAAGCTGGAGATGTTTGGCATTTTCCAACATTATCTGGCAGGAGATTTGCAAAAGAGAGGCTTGAACATCCAACACAAAAACCACTATCGATCACAAATCGAATCGTTGCTCACTTTTCGAATGTGGGTGATGTAGTATTAGTGCCATTTGCTGGTTCAGGAACCGAGTGTTTTGCAGCTTCTCAATTGGGCAGAAGGTACTTAGGTGCTGAAATCAATCCAGCATACTATGCGATAGCTGTAAAGCGTTTAGATGAATCTATGGCAAAATAAAGAGCCTTAGTTAATTATCTCTACAGCAGTTTCGTCACCGGAGAAACCGTCTTCGATTTTCCAAAGTACGTTTATGCTCATGCTGTTCAACCACGCGATATGAGCATCGGAAATCTTTGATTCAAAACATGCAAGTTTTACAACTGTCTTTCCTTGGATATCGGGATTTATCAAAAATGATTCATAGTAAAGTAATTGAGATAGGGCTTCTTGCACGCGGCTTTTCTCATCCTGGGGAGTCCCATCTAAGCTTTTAACCTCAACCAATATTCCAGAATCTCCACAAATAGCCAAACAATCAAAGGGATTTTCGAATAGTTCTTCTGTCTTAGACTCCAGAATGGCAGCGATTGCTTGGACAATAAGGTTATGTCTCCTATGCCTATCAGCAATTTTAA
>DIMZ01000067.1:0-1368 GCA_002425825.1 Cloacimonetes bacterium UBA5553
CATAATAGAACCAGCTTATGTGTCGGTAGGAGCCATTGTTTACGAGCTTTTCCGCACCTACATCCATTCCCAAAGCCTTGCTGATCAGCTCTATATCGGTAATTGCTTATATACGACAATCTTAAATGATACTAATAACTACGCCAATGCAAACACCAATGCTGCCGTATTCACTTTTGCTGCTGAGCTCTGCTCTCTGGGCATAAAGCCACATGTGCTTTACAAGGAATACTTCCTGAATCACTCTGCGGAAGAGATGCGTTACGTTGGCGAAACCCTTTCCACCATTGAGCTTCATTTTGGACGCAAACTACTTACCATGTATTCTACGCTTGAGATGCTGAATCGCAACAGCTTGAATGCAGACAGCATTATGAATATTACCCGCTGGGTGCAAGGAGTTCAGGGTTTGGATGCCATAGCATACCTACGCGAAGACGCCCCGGATAAATACGTTCTTAGCCTACGCTCGGTAAAACTTAACGTTAATGAAATTGCCGTACGTTATGGAGGTGGGGGACACCGTCAGGCATCAGGCGCAACGGTATATGGAACATTCAGCGAAGTAATGTCCATGCTTCTAAGTGATTTCCAAGAAGCTATCGAAAACCACGAGCGCAGCCTTGGCTAATATCTCCGGCTTCATTGCAATCAATAAACCTAAGGATATCTCCTCATTTGATGTTATTCGCAGGCTTCGCAAGGTAACCTCCATACGCAAGATAGGGCATAGTGGCACTTTAGACCCCTTTGCAACAGGTTTACTTGTCTGCTGCATAGGCTCATATACTCGCTTGGCAAAGTTTATCGAAGCAGATTCCAAAACCTATGTTGCCACCATAAAACTTGGAGAACAAAGCGAGACAGGAGATACCGAAGGCAACATCATTGCCAGAGCTCCCCTTCCCGATCAGCATGTAGATTTCTATGCGCTTGCACAAAAGGTGATGCAGCTTTCTGAGCTTCCTGTTCCAGCCTATTCAGCAGTAAAGATAAACGGTACACGTGCCTACACGCTTGCTCGTTCAGGTGTGGAGCTAGACATGCCCTTGCGTGCCACCACCATAACAGATTTCACTTTTATCCCCAATTCAGACGCATCTTACATTAGCTCCAAAGGCTTCCTGTCCTACCGATGCACTGTAAGCAAAGGAACTTATATCCGCAGTCTTAGCGAGTGGATTGCGAGAGAATTGAATACTCTGGGTCACACAGTGGCACTCGAAAGGGTAGCTGTTGGTAGTATTACTTTGGCATCAGCAGTAAATCTTGCCGATCTCAATCCCGATAACTGGCAAAGCCATCTTATCACCCCCCAGATTGCCCTTCACAAGCTCCCCCCTTGCTACCTTGATTATGACATGGTAA
>DIMZ01000067.1:1376-7000 GCA_002425825.1 Cloacimonetes bacterium UBA5553
ATCATCGAAACCGGTAGAGACATACCAATACCTCCTGATTTGTCAGAAGAAGCAGGTTTCTGCGCCTTGTACAATCAAATTGGGCAGTTATTTGCTATTGGATCCTGTATCATTGACCACATCCACCCGGTTATTGTATTGAATCATGATTAGTAAAAGCGTCTTAACCATTGGAAACTTCGATGGCATCCACATTGGTCATCGAAAACTATTGAACCGCCTTACCGACATTGCTGCTGATAACATGCTGAATAGTGTGGTAATCACTTTTTCTGACCACCCCGCTTTTACGCTGAATAGTGCTGCTACTCCCAAGCTGCTGTGTCCACCCATGCTGAAAGAAAGAGAGCTTCGTGCTTTGGGCGTGACCTATGTAGCAATGTTGCAGTTTACTGCCGAACTGGCGCAGCAAACAGCCTTGCAGTTTCTAAGGGATTACATAGTGCCAGCGTGGAAGCCTGAGATTATCATTATGGGTTACGACTCCCACTTTGGCTTTAGCAGACAGGGTAACTATAACTTTCTTACAGGCGTTGCCCATGAATTCGGCTTCCGGATTGAGTATGTGCCACCCCTTCTTGCCGATGACAATCCTGTTAGCAGCAGCATGATTAGAAATTTGCTAATTCGAGGTGACATTATTCAGGCAAACAGCTTGCTTGGTAAGCCCTACCGCCTTACTGGTGAAGTGGCAAGGGGCATAGGCAAGGGAACTGGCTTCGGCTTTCCTACTGCCAACCTTCGGCTATCAACCCCGCATCAGCTAATCCCCAAAGATGGCATCTACCTAAGTAAGGTTCACTTGCAGGACGCTTCGTTTTTTGGATTGACAAATATCGGCAGCAGTCCAACCGTGAAACACACAGGGATAGTGGAAATCGAAACTTACATATTAGATTTCTCCGGTGATATCTACGGCTGTCCCATGGAACTCGAACTGCTCCAATACTTACGGGAGGAAAAAGTGTTCAAAAGCGAGAGTGAATTAGTTACAGCCATGCAGCAAGACCTAAGTATGGCACAAGATATAATCTTCTCAGGTGTGTGGGACTAATGCGCAGTTTTCTTGTTGCCATCCTGCTTATTACCTGCTTATTGCCCGCTTTTGCCTCACAGCAGATAGTAAAGATTCCGGCTGATGGCTCACGCGTGTTTTCCGGCAGTGAACGTGAGTTTATGTTCGCGAATCACGGCTCAAATGCTGATTTCCACCTTTATGGCAGCAGTAAATGGGCAGTGCGCTTTAATTTCCCCTCAATGTATCCGGGAATAACCGACTGCACCTTCTCAATCAGCAAGGCACGTATATATTTTCCCGTTTTGGGAGACTCTGTTCGGGTTTCCTTATACAGTGAAGCAGCCTTGCTTCCTTCTCAGCTAATAACTACTGCAAAGGTTTTGGTAGATGCCAACGTGCTTGATATTCCTTTCCCGACCACAGTACAGATGCAGGTTGTATGGTTGGTAGTGGATTATGCTACCAACTTTCAAACTCGCTTTGTCGCTGCATCACAGGGCGGAGGCACCCACAGCTATTATCTTAACACCAACGCAATCAACCCTTACTTTCAGAACATGATGATTGCAGGGCTTAACTGTGAACTACTTTTTGGACTATTGGGAAACTTCATTATGGATGCTCCCGATCTACAGCTTGTAAGTTTCGGTTTCCCCACCAAACTTCGGCCCCGAGAATCGGTAAGCCCTGTTTTTAGCATTTATAACCATTCCAATTCAGCCGTTTCCGATGCCAGAATCAATATTGAAATTGGCTCACCGGACTCGTCCTTCGTTTTGAATCAAACCATAGACATTCCGGGAGTTATAGACCCACAAACCCAGTATGAGGTAACTGCCCCGGGGATGCCAGGCTACTTGATAAATCTACCCCAAAACCCTATGCAGCTACGCATTACAGCCACTCTCAGCAGTTCGCTACCTGAGCCTAATTCTACTCTAACGAATAACTCCATTTCCAAGGTGTACAATGTATTCAGCTACGGCTACCCCATCCACCTTGCAGAAAACTTCTCGCGGGTAAACATGGTGAACATTCTTGGACAAGCGCAAAGTAGTTTCCCCAATCCGGCAGTTCACTCCCTTACATATCTACCGAATCTAACTGATAGCCTTTCGAATCTTGCATCATACCAGAGATTGGAGTGGTATGGCATAAACACTCTTCCTGCCACAGTGCTAAATGGACGAAACAGAATATACGGCTACTCGGCTACAGAATACCCCGCTAAGTATCAAACCGCAGTTAATGCTGCTCTAACCGATAGAAGCTTCATCAGTAGCTCCACCTGCACATTGATGGAAAACCCCAACGAGAGCATTACAATAAATCTTAGCATCACCAATGCCAATGCCAAACTTTATGCCGCCATAACCGATAACCCCGTGCTGAACTCCCGCTTCTTTGTGGGCTTGTTCAAAAAGACTGATTTTGGGGGGAACACACGCTATGTGTTGAACAGATGGATTGCTTTTGCTGATACCATCAACGCAACTCTGCGCAATGGCGGTACAGCCAATAAATCTTACGACCTAAGCCTCTTAAATCTCAGCATCGAAGAGCTTAGAATAAACTATCGTATCTATTACTGGTTGCAGGACAAAGCAGGTGGAGTGGTGTATTATGCAAATAACTCCGACTTCACAGATTTGCTACCCAGCTCAGTTGAAGATAGTTATATCCCGCTTGCAAGCATTTCTGCCTATCCAAATCCTCTTCGTACGGGCAGCAATCTAAAGCTTAGCAATCTTCCCATACATGGATTTGTAAAAGTATATAACCTAAAGGGGCAATGCGTTTGGAGCAATAGCAGCACCAATTCAGAGCTTATTGTTCCCCCTACAGCTTTTGCCTCATCCGGCATCTATTTCATAAAAACTACAGACTCAGCGGGACAACAGCAACAAACAATAAAAGTAAGCTATATAAAGTGATGTACTAATGGATAATCAAACCCCAATTGCCGAATTGCACCTAAAGACCGGAGAAGAAGTTGTCGGTTTCTATCTAGCTGCCGAGAAAGAGCTTAGAGACGGAAAAAACGAGCAATATCTTAGACTGAAATTGCAGGATAGAAGCGGTTCTATTTCTGCGAATGTGTGGAAAGAAGCAAAAAAGTGTGCCGACCTCTTTGATGCCGGAGACGTAGTAAAGATAAAAGGCAATGTAGTAAGCTTCAAAGGCCAGACACAAGTCTCCATTACCCAACTGCGCTTTGCCGATAAGTCCGAATACCGGATTGAGGACTTTCTTGCCCGAAGCAAGATTGCTCCCGAAGTGCTGGCAGAGAGATTCTTTGCCTTTGTGGACAAGGTAGAACAAGCTCATTTGAACAAACTACTGCACCTGATATTTGACGATAAAGAGTTCTTTTCTCGCTATCTGGATGCTCCCGCTGCAAAGGGCTGGCATCATAACTATGTTCATGGACTGATAGAACATACCGTTTCTGTGGCTTCTATATGCGAATTTGCCGCCACAATGTATCCTGTGAACTATGACCTATTAGTTACAGGTGCGCTGCTCCACGATGTGGCTAAGGTGATGGAATATGAAGGCAAAACTAATATCGAATTCTCCGATGCCGGCAGATTGATTGGTCATCTTAGCATGTCTGATCAGCTTGTGTGTGAAACCGCTGCCCGCATTCCCGGTTTTCCCGAAGAGCTGCTTATCAATCTTCGGCACCTTATTTTGGCTCATCACGGCGAGTATGAAAAAGCTTCGGTGCGATTACCACAAACCCTGGAAGCTTTGTTGCTCCACCTCTGCGACAATCTGGATGCCCAGGCAGTGGGAGTGTCTCAGCTAATTGATGCCTCCCCGCCCAATGCCGTTTGGACGGAATTCGACAGGCTAAATAACCGCTATTACAAGATTTTTAGACCCATATAATGTTTCAGACCTCTATTATCGCCAGCGGTAGTAAGGGAAACTGCGTGCTGGTTCAAACCGACGATACTGCGCTATTGATTGACGCAGGAATTAGCATGCGTCGCATCCTGGATACCATGGCTACCCTAGAAATACCAGAAAACAGATTAGCTGCGGTGCTGGTTAGTCATGAGCACAGCGATCATATCCGCAGCGTTGGCGCAATAGCCCGGAAGCTAAAAATTCCCATTTACATAAACAGACCCACCCTGTCATTGTGTGGAGATAAGCTGGGCAACATTGGCGGCTTGGTAAATATCTTCAATACCGGAAGCAGCTTCCAGATTGGAGACATAGAGGTTGAGGCATTTGCCGCATCGCACGACTCGGCAGAGTGTTGCAACTTTACTTTTGCGCCCCAAAGGGATAACAGCCGGAAGCTTGGAATTGCCACAGATTTAGGCTATCCTACCCAGCTTAGTATAATGAAACTCTCCGGCTCCAGCACTCTAATTCTAGAAAGCAACCATGATGAAGTGATGCTGATGAACGGTCCATACGACTGGCACCTAAAGCAAAGAATAAAAAGCTCTCAGGGTCATTTGTCGAATATCCAGGCCGTGGGTCTGGTTTCCAGCTTGCCACATCATGGACTAAAGAACCTGATTCTTGCCCACCTTAGCGAAACTAATAATGATCCCATATTAGCCGAACGCACCATGCGTGAATATCTATCAAGTATCCGCAGTGATGCCATGCTAATGGTGGCGTCTCAGGATACACATACGCCGCTAATAGACATATAGGCTTTTCTACATCAACGAAGCCGGATCTACATCAATGTAATGAGTAATGTAAGATTCTGTCTTATAGCTCGCCTCAAACATCTCAAGTGCTCGGCGCATTAGCTCATGATTCCTGGCTTTTACAATCATGTGATACCGGTGTTGATTGTTAATCTTGTTTAATGGAGCTTCTGACGGCCCTATAACGAGTATCTCTGCCAACCTGAACTTGGATACCATCTCCAGCTTTATCTGCTCAATTTTGCGCATTTCGAGTTTCAACAGACTCAGATCGGAACAGGTAAACACAATTCTGGCTAAACGGTAGTATGGCGGGTAATAAAGCGTTTTCCGGTGTTCCAGCTCCTCAGTTACAAAGCTTAGGTAGTCCTGCTTACTAGCCGCTTGAATGGCATAATGCTCAGGATTGTAGGTCTGAACAATTACTTCTCCAGCCTTCTCGCCTCTTCCGGCTCTGCCTGCCACTTGAGTAATCAGCTGAAAGCATCGTTCTGCTGCCCGGTAGTCCGGAACATTCAGGCTAATGTCTGCCATAATGATTCCCACCAAAGTAACATCAGGAAAGTCCAAGCCTTTGGATATCATCTGAGTGCCCAGCAGAATGTCAACCTCGCCATTCTTCATGCGGTTATACATCGTTTTATAGGTATCTTTCTTGCGCGCAGAGTCTGAGTCCATGCGCATCACCCTGGCATCTGGGAAGAGAATCTTTATTGTCTGGAGCAGCTTTTGCGTGCCGGGTGCGCCATAGGAAAAGCTATAACTTCCACATTCTGGGCACTTGCGGGGGCTGGGATAGAACAATCCGCAATAATGGCATTGCATTTCTTCTCTATCCCTGTGGTAAGCCATACTTATCTCGCAATTCTTACAAACAATCAGCTTCCCGCATTTCATGCACTGAACGAAGGATGAGTGCCCCCTCC
>DIMZ01000067.1:7013-8528 GCA_002425825.1 Cloacimonetes bacterium UBA5553
TTTTGAAAAAGGATTACCTGCTCTTTGTTACTAAGGCGTTTGTCTATAGCTTCCAGCAAGGTTGGGGAGATAAGCTCCTGTTCATATTCATCCCTTAGGTCTACAATCTTCACTTCCGGCAGTTGAAAGTCCAAGGGACGCGATAGCATGGTCTGCATTCTATATTTACCGCTCTTGGCGTTCTGCCAAGATTCCAGCGATGGCGTGGCACTGCCTATTACTACCTGTGCCCCGCAAAGCTTTGCCCTTACTACGGCGATGTCGCGACCATGATATCGCGGAACGCTGTCCTGCTTGTAACTGCCTTCGTGTTCTTCGTCTATAACTATTAGGCCAAGATCTACAACCGGGGCAAAAACGGCACTGCGTGCCCCTATTATTACTCTCTTATCACCTTTCTTTATCTTCTGCCATTGCATAAAGCGGTCTTTATCGGTAAGCTGACTGTGTTGAATAGCCAATATGTCGCCGAAGTCTGCTCTGAATCTATCCACCATCTGCGGGGTTAAAGCGATCTCTGGAATCAGGAAGATAACGCTTCTGCCAAGTTTCACATACCTGCGGATTATCTCCAGATACACCTCAGTTTTTCCGCTGCCGGTCACTCCAAATAGCAGGTTTACATTGAACTTGTCATATTGCTCTGCAATGCTGCTAATGGCGATTTGTTGGTCAGAATTCAGAGATATTATTTTTCGGCTTGGCTCACCGTCAAATAGTAGTGTCTCAGGATCCACTTTTCGCGGCTCAATAGCAATAAAGCCTTTTTGCCCCAGTGCTTTTATGGCAGAATAGCTCACCACATGGCTAATGCTTGCCATCGGGAATGAGATGGGCTCGTTTATAATCAGTTCCCATGCTTCACGCTGTTTTAGAGGCAAACTATTTATGTCGAAGTCAGTATCTTTACGAGTGATGTAGTTCACATACTTGGGCTTATCGCGTTGCTTCACCTTGCGTTCGATGCTTACCAATCCCATTGCCTCAGCTTCATAGCTTATAGCATACACGGGATAAGTGGGCAGTTGTTTTTTCAAGTCGCTTAGCTTTACTGCCTCCCCTTCTATCAGGGCAGCTTTAAGCTTATCAAAGCGCGGTTCTGCGTCATTACCTGTCCACTTCACAAGGGCATCCAGTTCTGGCATCATTAAGGCTGGAATCATACTGAACAGAGCCTTGCCTGTGGAACACATATAATACTTTGCCATCCACTTGGCTAGCTCAATTAGCTCATGCGGAACAATNNNNTCTTGTCATCGGGGGAGGCAAGATACTCCTGTCCACAAATGCCCGGATACGCTTTGGCAGAAAGCCTTACTAACACTCTGGCTCCCTCTGCAATCTCTACCGGAGATTTATACACCAGTTCCTTATTCAGCCATAATGGCAAGTGGACTACATAATATTTCATAAAGTACCGGTAATAGTATCAGCCAGTTTGTCAACCCCTTTTTCCCGTCTCTTACATCCCTATGCTTATCATATATTTATCGTAGCTTCCCTGCTGCTTCCTTG
>DIMZ01000027.1:0-2133 GCA_002425825.1 Cloacimonetes bacterium UBA5553
TGGTATCGATACGGCTGTTCAAGCCAACCCATTTGTGATAATACTTGGGGTTTTCGCCATGCACGCGCAATTGCTTCAGTGCGGCTGCGAGGTCATCATCATTGGTTAGGCACATACCTGCATCGCCCATAGCTCCCAAGTTTTTGGAGGGGAAAAAGCTAAGTGTGCCGATGTCGCCAAACGAGCAGCTCATTTTACCATTCCAGGTGCTGCCAATGCCCTGGGCATTATCTTCTATCACTTTCAAATTGTGCTTTTTCGCTATTGTCATAATCGCTTCCATATCGGCACATTGACCAAACAGGTGCACCGGCATGATGGCTTTGGTATTGGGCGTAATGGCTGCTTCTATCTTTGCGGGATCAATGTTAAAGGTTTTGGGGTCTATATCTACAAAAACCGGCTTGGCAAAGTTGCGCCAGATGGATGATGCAGTGGCAAAAAAGGTGAAGGGAGTGGTGATCACTTCATCGCCTTCGCCAATTCCCAGTGCTTTTATTGCCAAAACCAGAGCATCTGTTCCCGAAGCACAGGCAATTGCATGCTTAATGCCCAAATAGGCTGCCATCTTATCTTCAAATTCTTTCACTTGTGGGCCCATGATGTAATGATGGTCGGCATAAACGCGCTCCATCGCTTCTCTAATCTTCGGCATCAAGGGCTCATATTGCGCATGTAAATCCAGCATCGGAACTTTCATAATCTATTCTCCTTCTAATTTGTGCCAAGGGCTCTTAGCCCCACAATTATTGTTATTACAGATGATAATAATGTTATCCCGTCTTTCACGTCTAACCACAATGAGCGGTCGGACTGACTGGGAATAAATACCGTGTCTCCCGGTAAAATTGGAACGTTTTTATTGGGCTTAACCCAGTTACCGCTATCGCCTCTAATCAGTCTGCCTTTGCCATACTTACGGTTGTTGGTATAACCGCCTGCTTCCTTTATGTAATAGTCCCATTTGGCTCCCTCTTTCCAGGGCACTAATCCGGGGTGGCGAACCTGACCGCTAACCCATACCATTTGCATTAGCTCCGGCACAAACACGCTGTCCCCGTCGCGAAGCACCAGATTCTCTTCTTTGCCCTCGCTGGCAGCAAACTTTCGCATGTTCAGGTTATACTTGCCTTTCAGTTGCTGCAAATTGGTACGCAAATACGAATACTCAATTGGGGTCATATCGCTCATGCTGCGCTTCATCAGGCTTTCTAAAAATGGGTCTAACTTTCCATTTATATAAGAGTTATACACAATTATATTGGCAATATCGGCTATGGGACTAAGCCCGCCTGCCTGTTGTAGAACGTCTGATAGCTTATGCGCTTTGCCTATCATGTAAACACCGGGGTTTTTTACCTGCCCAATCACGTTTACTTTGCTTCTATTGGCTATCTCATACACTTGGGGGATAATTATGTTATCTCCGGCTTGCAGCTCAAAGCCATACTGCCGTGCATCGGTTTCCAGGTTCAAGGTGATAATATTAAAGTCTATCTTATTGTCAGCATAGCGGTATATCTGCACGGCACTAAGGTCTGCATCATAGCTTATCCCCTTGGAAAGAGCTATTNNTATTATGTGCTCCAACCGCTCACCGCTCTTTAGCTCCACATCACCGGGGATGTTCACCGCACCGGAGATGCTAATCTTATGCTCGATGGGTGATAGCACTATTACATCTCCATCTTTCAAGTAAGGATTTTGGGAGATGTCGCCTAAACGTAAAAACTTCGCAAGGTCATAGGATGTGCTTTGACCATTGCGGATTAGCTGCACGCTGCGCAGAGCCTGATTTTTGGCAAAAGCACTTGTATGCTTCGGAGCACTGCTAACATTGCCAATCTTAGGATCAAGTGCTGTTACATGTTCTTGCTGATTAGTCTGCCCGGCTACTGCCAGTTCGGCAAGAGCAGCTTTATTTGCCAATGCGATTGCGTCGGACAACCTGCTGGTGGGCAATACCTGATACACACCCGGCACTTCCACATATCCCGTTACGCTAACGGACTGCAGGATAGAGCTATCCCTAAAGGGTTCGGCGGCAAACATCACAGCCGAAAGCAGCAGTAGAAATACTAATAGCCTAATCTTCATAATACTTTATCATGCGGGTAATGATGTCGTCCAGGC
>DIMZ01000027.1:2153-8113 GCA_002425825.1 Cloacimonetes bacterium UBA5553
TATTTATCTTACTAAGGTCGGGCATACGGTTCATCATGTCTTCAAAGCCTTCTTCAAAGGCATCTTCATAGCTCATGAACTCAATGCGTGACTTGCTGTTGCACATCTGCTTAACCTTCGCTGCAAGGTCTTTTATCGAGATTGATTCTGTGTTGCCAACGTTATAAATCTCACCTGCACATTCCGGAGTGTTCATCAGCTTCACAAGGGCACTAACCACATCCGATACATCGGCAAAGCAGCGGGTTTGCTCTCCGCTTCCATACACAACAATAGGCTGATCCAGCAATGCGGCTTTTATAAATTTTGGTACCACCATGCCATACTGACCGCTCTGACGCGGACCAACGGTATTGAAACAACGTACAATAACCACAGGCAGCTTCTTCTCGCGGTAAAAAGCCAATGCCATAAATTCATCCAGAGCTTTGCTGCAGCTATAGCCCCAGCGGCTGATATGCGTGGAGCCGAGAAGCCTGTCGTCATGCTCCGAAAAGGGGACTTTCTCGCTTTTACCGTAGATTTCGGAAGTGGAAGTGATAAGTACTTTTGCCTTGTGTTTGTTGCAAAGCTCCAATACGTTGTCAGTTCCCACGATGTTTGTTTTTAGGCACAAAAGCGGATTTTCAATTATGTACTTTACGCCCACAGCAGCGGCAAGATGATACACCTGATGGCATCCGGTTACCAGTTTTTCCATTAAGTCGCGGTCTAATATACTGCCAATGGTGAAACGAAACTTAGGGTGATCCTTAAAGCTTTCTATGTTTTCCAGTCTGCCGGTGGAGAGGTTGTCTATCACGTGAATTTCGTTACCCTCTCCCAAAAGCCGTTCTGCCAAATGCGAACCGATGAATCCGGCACCGCCTGTAATAAGGATTTTCATTTTATCTCCAACTATCTATCATTAAAGGCATTGTAAATTACTTCTTTGTTAGGCAGCATGATTTATTAGCTGTTATTTTGTCAATGAGAAAGTCTTTAGCTTCCCCAAGGGCAAAAATGTTAGCCATCTATAATACTGGGGGTGGACAAAAATGAGAAATATGGACAAAAACGCGGATTATTTTCTGCTTTATTTCCTGCAAAGCGTGTAATAGCTAACATTAATAACAGTTACATATACAAATGCATAGACACTAGATATATTCAGTGATCAGACCAGTTTAAATCTGTGTACCTCCACCAAAGCGCAAAGACGTGGAACACCGAATTTATTCGGAAGGTAGTCCAGATTTATCTGGATAACTTGAGAGAATTGGGTGTGTTTGAGTGTGTAGTACTGGAGTAGATGTCGCCTTGTTCACTTCATTCCTTAGCACTATTTTTGCGGCAACCTGGACTCCAGGCGTATGATGTGAGTTTTATCTTTATTGAAATCGTTATCGCAGCAGTGCAATTCCGATCTTATCAACATCGTCTGAGATAGCAACCAACATCCTGTGCATACGAGATGGTGCCTAAAAACAGCCATAAAACAGGAATTCCCCAAAAAATAGGATCAGGTGACAGATATACCACCTGATCCTGATTATCATCCCTGATGGTTATTAGTAGTACCATCTGGGCAAGATAAGGTAAGAAGCATAATCAATGCTGCCAAGATATATGTATATCTTATGGATGCTTTGTAGAACATCTCGCTACTCGTTGCTTATGGTCTCTTTGGTAATTGCGTCAGTCTGAACTGCTGGATGGACACCGTCCCTTTGATAATTAACCGCAGCTCTTACACGATAGAACCTATGCGGATAAATACTTGAGGAGAGGGTGTATTGTGTTTGATTCGTTGTCCCAACGAGCGTAAAACCAGTGGTGGGATTACTACTCGCTTCAATAACATACAAAGGTACAATAATTGGGGTTCCATTAACATTGCTCGTTACTGGCTCCCAGCTTAGCGTTTTCAGGTCTCCATTGCTTGTGATACTGAACTGAGTTGGGGACAATGGGGTTACGTTGGGTTGGGTAATTAACTGGTTGGTTAGATTGCCATATATGTCGTAATTGTACGAGACCATATAACCATTATTGTAATCTACTAATGCGAGCAAGTTTCTTTGATTATAACTATAGGTTAGTGCAGTAAGGTTAACACAACACATACATATCAGTACAGCGAGTGTTATTAATAAGTAGTTTTTCATCTGTATCACCTTATAATCCAAATTGTTGTTTTGCAGGTTTCAACACTATGCTCCAAAACGTTGCATTTAGTGCTTCATTAACTAAATCATTGAATATAAAACGATTCACATGCTGTCCATATGACATGTTGGCAAGTTTTAATAATCCCCCCTTGCCGAATATTTTTGCATTGGAATTCTTTAGAGGTCCGAAATTTGACAAAACAATACCCTCTCCAAACGACATGATCATATCTTTATATGCACCATAAAAAGCTTTATCAGCCTTTTGGTCAAACTCCCTAGCCAACTTGTGATTTTTATTTTTCATAGCTTCCAGTGCCTTAGCATTGTAGTATATCGACATCCCAAAGCCCTTAAAGCCACTAAAAGCTGCAAAGGTGCCTGCCCGAACTAATAGTGGGGCTACAAATTCCCCTTTTGGGTCTATGTTTGAAATTGGATTGTTCAAGGCATATGAGTACAGATTAGCATCCCATATAGGATCTTCAGACAGAAACCTACCTAAGTTTTGATCATAGTACCTAGCCCGCATATAGGACAATCCGTTGCCTTCATCCATCACTCCCCAACCACCGACATAACGGAAGGGATTAGCATCCTCTTCCTGCAATGTGAGAACCTTTCCGTATGGATCATAGGAGTATTTATGGGTAATTTGCTGTGCTTGGTTTGTCATAGCAACTGTACTACCCCTGGAATCGTAATGATAGTAACGGGTATCTCCATTAGGCTTTATCCTGCTGATTAGCATGCCATTGGCATACACGTAATAGTTAACAGGGGTCCCACTTGCATCAGTTTCAATCAACACGTTTGTCATTGATGTGTTAAGATCAAGGACATATCTTATAGTGACCCCATTCTCCGTCCGGCTTCTCCTATTACCTAACACATCGTAGGTATACAAGATGTTGGATGCTCCTGTGACACCGATCAATCTATCCAGTGCATCCCATGAGTAGCTGGTTTGGGGCTCGCTTCTGGAGGTCATACAGCCATTTCCATTGTGGGTAAAGGCAGCGCCGCCAGCAGTGAGGATTCTATTGGCATTATCATAGTTACAATTTAGGTTTGTCGGAGCCATAGGGAATGGCTCCAGCGGTTCTGACTGATTGACAGAGGTGTGAAATCCCAAGGCATTCAAGGTGTAGGAATAACTATTGATGCTTGTAGTTCCGGCATTTGATAGCGATGTAAGCCTTCCTGCGGAATCGTATCCGTTGTTGCATACTATACCATTGGGGTACTGGATTGAACTTAATGAGCCATCTGCCCGATAGGTAAAAGTTGTAACTCTGTTGTTCCAATCACGTACTGTGCGAAGTAGGTTGTCATCCCAATATGTGTATTGGACTGTATTCCCGCCATAGGTCATCGAAGTGATATTGTCAGCCGCATCGTAAGTATAGGATACGTTGCCGGTAAATCCATAACTGGAATTGATTGACGTAACCCGGTTATTCGAATCGTAAGCGAAGGAGATGCTACCATTGTTATCAGAAACATTTGTGACTTTTCTATTGCCATTATAGGTGTAATTCGCCCAGGCATCTTGACTATTAACGGCAGATACTGTCCCATCACTGTTGTAGGAATATGAAATACTGCCAACTGGTTTTTGGATAGACTGAAGCGTACCATTAGGATTATAATACAAGTTTGTGACGTTTTGCATTGGATTGGTAATCTGCGACATTAACCCCATGCTATTGTATTGCATTGATGTGGTTTGTCCGTTCTTGGATACTGAAAGCAGATTGTCATTCTGGTCATAGGAGTACGAAGTAACATCACCAAATTCCGTTAATGACATCAGATTATCGTTGGCATCATATTGATAAGTGGTCGTTTGGCTCAAGGGATTAGTTGTGCTGGTAACCCTGCTTATAGCATCGTATGCATAACTTGTGGTTAGCCCCAAGGGCTGAGTGACGGAGGCGATATTATCGTATGAATCATAAGAGAATGTTGTCTGCTGACCGATCGGACTTGTCATCTGAGTTAGCTTCCCATAGGAACCATACTGATAGTTAGTAGTTCCCCTGGGTGTCTGCACAGACGTAAGGTTGCCACTGGTGTAGCCAAAGTAAGTATAATGATTCAGTGGATCACGATATTGGGTAATGTCGTTAATCGTATTGTAGGTATACTGGTGGGATATTCCTCCAGGCTTAGAAATAGTTAACACATTACCTCTGGTATCATAGGTTAATGAAGTTGTGTTACCGCTTCCATCAGTTATGGATGTGGGTAAGGTGGGATTGTTTGTATCAGAATATTGGAAGCCTGCGGCAACATCAGGTGTACTCAACTGCTGGATTCTCGAATAAATGCCTTGATAGATACCATAGTTAAACTGGGAGATTGTTCCTCCATCAGTAACTGTTCTTGCGGTTGGAGAAGCATAGCCTGAAACGGTCAAGCCCTGCCCCGTGCTCCCAATAGTCTGGTTGGTAACGCGTTGAGAGGTATCATAGAGACAACTGACAACATTACCATTAGGATAAGCGATTGATGTTAGCAAATGAGCATAGGGTCTAGTAACCTCGTAGGAATACTGAGTTGAGCATCCTTTTGCATCCTGGAATGATACAAGGTTATTGTGATTGTCGTAATTAAAGTAAACTGACCTGCCTCCAGCAGTATCGGTAACATGATGAACAAGATGCGTCTTGCCCGTGTCAGGATAATAGTAGAATTGCAATCTTCTGCCAAACCGGTCTGTCACGTAGTTCAAACGGTCATTAGCATCGTAAACCATACTTAAAGAGTTGCTATTCCTGTCCTGAATTCCAGTTAGAGTAGCAACAGTGCTGTATCCCGCTAGGACACTGAATGTGAGTTTAGTTTGATCTTTTTTCGTAATTCGATACTGTGTTGTGGTGATTCTCTGCATTGTGTCGTAAACACCGGGAGTAATCGCATTGTAAGGAGAAGCAGCATTGTAGATATGGATGGTACCATCCGGCAAGAACACGAACAGCCTTGTAGATGTAATATAGATGTAGCTTTGGTAATTGTGATTCCAGCCATTACCAATTGGATTAATAGGAGCGGTTAGTTTTGTGGTGTATGAATTGTAGCTGAAAGACAGATCCAAAGACATCTTCCCCCCAGGAATCGAGAAAACATCTTTGGAGTATTCAGCAAAGTTTCCATTGTATGGATTAATGCCACGTCCGGCAGTAGGTTGTGTAATCGGAGAGGATTCTGTGGAACCATCGCCATCCAATGACAGATAGCACATTACTCCCATGTTTGTATAACCATTAACTACAGCTCGGTTCTTTTCAATCTCGCTGGTCGTGTAGAAATAGTCCGTTAATTTGGGTTGCGTTGTGTTTGTCAGTTTCACATGATAGAATGGCACATAGTTTGGATTATCTGATGTGTATCCAGTTATCCCTTCGTACTTCCAATTTGTGCCAAGAGCCAATAGTGCATCCTTCTGAACCCCATCGGTTGTATAAACATGAGAGCTTTCTGTTTCATTAAACAACCTAAATATTTCCTTGAGGTTGTATGTTGTTTCGAACGGATACAGAGATACGAATCCCTCTACCTTCTCGAAAGTGAATCCAGATGCAATAGCCGTGTTAAGGTGATAATTACCCGGCACTTCTGAGCAGTAAAAGTGTTCTTGGGCGGGCCCGTTGGTTTGACCAGGAGCTATGTAAATATATGATCTATACAAGGGAACCCAATCTGGGATAGGTCTCTCTTCGGGATTGTATGTAAAAGTCCCAACACTTGAAATCATAGTCGAGTTATCTGAAAAATGTGCGATAACTTTCCAATAATAAAACCCCT
>DIMZ01000254.1 GCA_002425825.1 Cloacimonetes bacterium UBA5553
CTACATTTGCCAATTATAAGTTAGCCGAATTGTATCCGCAGCACAGCATTGCAAATGCGAGTAGTCTTGTAGGAATAAACGGCGAACCTTGTGCCTATGTGTTTTCTTTATCGCCAGTTGGTTACATGGTGGTAGCAGCATCAACCGATTTACCTCCCTTAATGGCGTACTCAGGCACATCATCTTTTGGTGCCTTCGGCTCAGCTAACGTATTAGAAGATATCATATTAACTGACATTAGCTATAGAATGCAATGCCCAGAAGAAATCGCCCGGAACCGTGCAGCCTGGCAAAGCGCATATTCAAGAACCATGTTTGAGCAATGGCCACCCGTAGGTTATTCCAATACAGAGGGATGGATTACAACAAACTGGACTCAGTATCAACCCTATAATATGTTTGTTCCTCTGGATATGCCAAGTGGTCAGCGAAGTGTGGCTGGCTGTCCGGCTATAGCTATGGGAATGATTGTGGATTATCATAGAACCTTTAATGGCACACGTTTGAACGATAGTGACGATTATTATCATAACTACTCGGGCAACAGCTACTGGGTGGATAATGCTTTTGAGGATTATGGCTTTCTATCATATCCGCAAACAAACGCCTATCTAGACGAAGCGAGCTATAACTATCGATATGGCATAAACATCAGTAACGAGCAAAAAGGTGCAATCGTGTTTGCTCTTGGCAGTGCTCTGAAGCAGGTTTATAGCTCTGGCGGTTCGGGTACGTTTAATGTAAATCAGGCATACAATGCCTATCGTAGGTTCGCTTTTAATGAAGCAAGCTTGCTAACCGAGTCTTCGCCCGATTTGTACAGCAGAATGGAGCAAAACGTAAAAGCTGCATTACCTGTTCACTTGGCAGTGGTTACCCCGTCGTGGAACATGGGGCATAATCTGGTGGTGGACGGGTATAACACCAACGGCTTTTATCACATCAACTTCGGACATGGCGGCTCTTCTAATGGATGGATATTGCTGCCTCAACAGATGCCATACGGAATGACCGTTGTAGAAGGTGCCATTGTGGATATTACGCCCATCCAGTATGTGTTTACCGTTCCTGATATTATGGACTTTTCCGAGTCAAATAGTATCAGCCTGGAAGTGCTGAACATGCACAGTGGTGCCATTAGCCTTGAAGCCATACTGCCTGGGGCAGGCATCAATGTTTCAGATTGGGAGATAAATCCATCTCAGCCTTTGCCATGCATAATCCCACAAAATCAGATGATGACAGTGAGCTTCAGTTACAACGGCAACATCACCAGAGAGCCAATTGAGTCAAGCTTTCGCCTGGTTTTAGATCACAATGTGGTGGATGTACCAATCAGCTTTACTCCCGCATCACAAAGTGTTGATGCCTACTTAGCTCCTGCGGTGGCAATGTCTGTGGTTTATCCTAATCCCTTTAGCAGCCAGTGTCGCATTGCTATTGTTAACTCCAAGGCAGCCGATGTAGTTATGGAAGTGTATAACATGCGTGGTCAGAGGCTTTTGACCAAAGCTATGTCCATTAGTGAGCATAGCAATGAGCTATTCTGGGATGGTTTGGATGATGCAGGCAAGGCTCAACCGGGCGGCATCTATCTATATCGTATCAAGGGAGATGGCATATCCCTTACTGGAAGAATGCTAAAGCTGAAGTGATGAGAATATCCATATAAAACATTGAAGGCAAGCATATAACATTTGACAAAATATACATAGCCTATATAAAGCCTTGAAATCTGGGATGAAATCTCGCAACATCCCGTATTCCTATCGCTTAGAGGTTATGTTATGATTGCAATACCATTGTTATGGTTTGTAGCACCCATCGGTGCAATTTTGGCTCTAGTATTCTCAATGATTTTCTTCTATCAGGTTAAAGCTCATGACCCCGGTACAGTGCGCATGCAAGAGATTGCAGGCTATGTTCGTGAAGGAGCTTTTGCCTATCTAAAACAGCAGTATAAAGGCGTTGGCATCTTCTTCATAATTGCCTTTGTTGTTTTTCAGATAATGGCTTGGGGCTTGGGGGTGCTACATTGGTTAGTGCCTTGGGCTTTCTTAACCGGTGGCTTCTTTAGTGGATTAGCTGGTTACGTAGGCATGAACATGGCTACTTTAGCTTCGAACCGCACGGCTCAAGCTTGCACGCTTAGCTTGAACAAAGGTCTAAAGGTTGCCTTCCGTGCTGGTGCCGTTATGGGCTTAACAGTGGTTGGGCTTGCCTTGATAGATATATCATTGTGGTTCTATCTTTTAAACATGTATGCTGTTCCTTTGCATAGCATCACCGTAATCATGCTCAGTTTTGGCATGGGGGCATCCACCCAGGCCTTGTTTGCTCGTTTAGGTGGTGGTATATTCACCAAGGCTGCAGACGTTGGTGCTGATTTGGTGGGCAAGGTAGAAGCTAACATCCCGGAAGACGACCCACGTAATCCGGCAACCATAGCCGATAACGTTGGCGACAATGNNACTGCCGCACTAGGCATGGGTGCCGTAAGCATCTTGGGTGATGCTTATTCTGCCTGGGCAATAAACTTTGTTACTGCTCCCATGATTCTTGCCGGAGTGGGGGCGATTCTATCTATTCTGGGTGTGTTCTTTGTAAGCACAAAAGAAAATGCCGGGCCAAAAGAGCTGATGTTTGCCCTGAATAAAAGTGTGTATATCAGTTCATTACTAATCGCAGTGGCAGCGTATTTCATTACTAAATCACTGCTACCTGCAGATTTCTATTTTGGAGTGTTTATCTCTACGGTAATTGGCTTGGCGGCTGGGATTGTAATAGGTAGATTTACTGAGCTTGATACATCTCACAGCTACCGTCATACCCGAGGCATTGCTGAGCAAGCCGAGTATGGACCTGCCACAGTGATTCTTGAAGGCTTTGCGGTTGGTATGCGCTCTACAGCAGCACCGGTGATAACGATTGTATTGGGCATCCTTGCTGCCTTTATCTGCAGTCACGGTTATAGCTCAATAGAGATGGGATTATACGGCATAGGCTTTGGTGCTGTGGGTATGTTGGCAACCTTGGGCGTTACTCTTGCCATGGATGCTTTTGGCCCAATTGCAGATAATGCAGGTGGAAATGCCCAAATGAGCAATCTGCCAGAGAGTGTGCGCACCATGACCGACAATCTTGATTCTGTGGGTAATACCACTGCCGCAACAGGCAAGGGCTTTGCCATTGGTAGCGCAGCACTAACAGCAATGGCCTTGCTTGCCGCTTACCTCGAGGAGGTACGCGCTGGACTCATATTACTTGGCGATCAAGCGGGCAAGATGCTTTTCCTGAACATCCACTATGGTACAAAGTATAGCGAACATATAGCTTTGGAGAAAGCATCCATAGCCGATTTTATTAACTTTTATCAAATCAACGTGCTAAATCCTATGTTCTTGCTTGGTATCTTCATCGGTGCCATGGTTGCATTTGTGTTTTCATCGCTCACTATCAAAGCCGTAGGCAGAGCTGCCGGGCAGATGGTTAAAGAAGTGCGCCGCCAATTCAGAGAGATCCCCGGTATCTTGGATGGAAGTGGCAAGCCTGATTATGCAAGATGCGTGAAGATATCTACTGTGGGAGCTCAGAAAGAGATGCTGGTTCCGGCTTTAGTGGGTATTATGACCCCCATCATTACCGGCATGGTACTCGGAGTAACTGGCGTGCTTGGCATACTAGTGGGTGCTTTGGCATGCGGCTTTGTTCTGGCTGTGATGATGAATAACTCTGGTGGTGCCTGGGACAATGCTAAGAAGTATGTGGAGTCCGGTGTATCGGGCGGTAAGGGTTCCGAAGCCCATAAAGCTACCGTGGTTGGTGATACAGTGGGCGATCCCTTCAAGGACACTGCAGGCCCTTGCATAAACATTCTTATCAAGCTGATGAGCATGGTGTCCATTGTTTTTGCGGGATTGATAGTTGCTTACTCGTTGAATGTAGAAACTATCAATGCTCCTATGAGCAATGCAAAGCTGGATAAGGCTATGCACAACGAAGTGATAGCAATAGACAAGGCTGAACTGCAAGGCTCACCCTGTTCAGGTTGTAATACAGTAACTCCTGAGTGCTTCGATGCAAAAAACAACTGATTAGATACGTTCAAACATTCATACATGCAAAAAGGGCTACTCAAATCGAGTAGCCCTTCATTCATATTTAGTTAACTTTATGTATCAGCTACCAAAGATAACCTGTATCTCACGCTC
>DIMZ01000194.1:0-2679 GCA_002425825.1 Cloacimonetes bacterium UBA5553
GCTATGGAAAGCTACGTTACGACAGCACACCACAAGAGGCTTTCATGCTGTGCTGCAGGTTGCTTACATACCCAGTATCATTCCAATAAACGCATTGCCCTCTTTATCATAGCCAACACGAAGCCCGGCATTCATCATACCCCTAAAGGCAGCTCCAATCTCAGCTATCAGCTCAATACCATAGGAATACTGCTCTGGCTGTTTGTAATTGTCCTTGCGAAAGGCTGCGTCGAAGAACAGCCCTGCCGATATATCTTCAAGGTAAATCTGGGGAGTCCAGATGCCTTCACGAACCTTATATATGGGACGATACAGGGTGTTACGCACGGTAAATCCGCTATTGTCTGCCAGTTCATCTTTATAGCCTCGAAGGGGGTAAAAAACATCATCGGAGCTTGCATCGGGATCATAAGCAGCGTTAATGGTGCTATTTAGTTCGGCATGCTTTCCGCTTCTTTGCCGAAGGCTTAGCTGCCCTTGCCAACCTTTNNACGATTTTGGTTTGAGCCAAGTTTATTCTTATCTTCTAGCAAATATGAATTATACAGCCTCATGCTACCGCTATACCATCTAATACTATTGCTAATGTATGGACTAATAACTCTGCGTTTATAGCCATCGCTGGAGCTAAAGCTAAGCCCTGTGGTAACTGAGCTTAGGCCGTAGTTTGCACTCTGGTAGAGGTTATAATATTGGTTTAAGCCTATGCTGCCATTGTCTCTGGTGCTGAACTCAATGCTTTGGTGAATAGGACGAAAGATGCTGTTCTGCACAGAGAAATCTACATTGGTCTGGCCGGTGTATGTATCATAAATCCCCATAAGCTGCCAGATGGGAATGTCTCCAACTACGTCATTACCTACCAGTACAAGCCCAACAGACAAACTGTCGCCATTGCCTTCCACAATGGGCAGACGCAGCATGCGGGGCAACATGAGATGCTTAATATTATCGGCATAAGTGCCTCGATGGATGGACTTGCTTGATAGTGCTTCTTCCCAGGTAAGCTGTGAAGTTTGCAGCTTAGCTCTGGTATCTAAAGCAGATGAATCTGCGCTCTTAAGTTGCATATCCATTCTCTCAAATGGAGCTTTGCTGTGCGGTTGTTTGGGGATGCTAAAGGCAAGCAGCGGGGCGGCATCGGCATACACATCAACACCATTCCCGTTTATGGACAGGAAGTACACTTTGCCATCTACAGCCGAAGCAGGGCTACGGAAATCAGTGAATGGAGTGTACTGCTTGCATTCGCCGGTTTTAAGATTGTAAGTATAACTGCCAGTATTTCCATTATAGAGTGCGGTGTAGCTTAGCACGTCTCCCTTCAGCCCGGTAATGCTTTCCATGCTGGGAGTGTCGATAATGGGAATAAGCTTTGCTGAAGCAGTATCAAGCTGGTAGATGCTGTTGTTCTTCCAATAATCTTTGGCGGTAACAAATATGCGACCAGCATCCGCATAAATTCCGCTTATAAGTAGATTGGTGTTATATTGTTCCAACACTTTCTTTCCCGTGGGATCAAGCTTTTTAATAGTAGAAGTCCTGTAGCCATTTGTGTCTTCTGCAATGTATAACGAGCCATCGGGCAGGGCATAGAAAGCGCGGATAAGCCCCTGGGTTAGCATTCTTGCATTAAAGCCATCGATATCGCTAAGCATTATCTGGGTAATGTAGCCATATCCATCATTCTCGTTATTGGCAAAACCTTTTTTTACCTCGTTGCGAGAGTAATATAGCTTAGCATCCACTATCTGGTATCCGCAAGGGAAGTCTGTATTTTGCCGTATAACCATCTGTGGGGAAGACTTTGGTTTTGTGATGTCTAGGCGAGCCAATCCATTGGTATAAAACAGAGCACCGGGACCGGTTTTATCTGCTTTGCGAACAATGTAATACAGATGATTCCCGTGGCTTTTTAATTCGCTTTTATTCCATCCATCATAGGTTATCTGCTGTTTTGGCATAGTGTAGGGCTTAGCTCTTTCATAGTTATGCCAATCCAACCAAAGCCGTTCAAGCGGTTTGCCATACACACGCGCAAAAGCAATATCCAATGACAAACCCGGGGTTGCGGCATTGGCATAAGACTCCACCCGAGAGGAATTGTCGTCGTATAGCAATGCAAACTTATCCTCGCCATAGGTTGTTGCCAGGTAACTATGAAAGCTACCACCATACACGTAATAGTGCCCAATGGGCGTGTCGGTGCTGTAGTAGCTTGCCTTGGTTAACGATGGCAATCTATCTTCCTTTGCCAAAGCAGAAATTATGGAGCTGTAATAGCCCGAATTCATTCTGCCCGCATTGGGGCTAAGATTAGATTCTCCATATACTGTTATGCCTTCGGTCATCCACATGGGCTGGTGCAATTGCACATAGAGCAGATTGCCCAGAAGCTGCCGTAACATGCGAGGTACACCATTATCGTTAGTAAGCTGCAATTGGTGAATGTATTCGTGAGTTGCCACCATCTGCCACCAATCGTTGCAATAAGCAAGCTCATCGCTGGTGGGCGGATATCTGTATAGCCCGATAACATTCCCAACCGGATTGGCATATCCATTTACCAGATTACCGATGTCCTCTATCTTCATAGCAGTATTATATACACTGTTTCCGGTAAGCTGCTCCACATAGGGTCGGTAATGCTCCAGGGTTTGCAGAACATTATAGGCATCT
>DIMZ01000194.1:2687-2919 GCA_002425825.1 Cloacimonetes bacterium UBA5553
GGTTGGTAAAATACCTTAAAATACGGAGTGGAGAGTGTATTCCAATTCGACCATGCCCACACCAATGATGGAAGCAGGCAGATTATTATTAAGAGGGGTGTGATACATCTTTTCATGGTGTCGCCTCACATCTTTCGGAAATTTACCATTGGTCTTTGTTTAATGACGCAATCTCGTTGCGTATGCGCTCCTGTAATAAGCGGAGGATTGGGCTAAGCCCATCAAGGTACTT
>DIMZ01000194.1:2948-6774 GCA_002425825.1 Cloacimonetes bacterium UBA5553
GAGTGCTAAGGCATTTCTTTGCCTGCTCAGTTTCTCCGCGATGGAGATATAAACGGACAAGCTCTTCATAGATGCTGCTGATATATGGATTGATGCCCCTGGCACGATCAAGCAGAACTATAGCCTTATCAATCAGTCCAATTCTATTGGCAGCAACAGCGTAACTAACTAAATGATCGGGGCTGCTTATTGGCTGGAGAGCTTCTAACTCAGTGAAGCAGTGATATGCCTTCAGCCAGATGCCCTTTTTGCTGTAAACAACTGCCGATAGTAAAAGCAACTGAGGGTGCTTTCCAAACTTGTTCTGCGCTATATCAATAGTAATCTGAGCTTCGTCATAGTTTTGAATGCGAAGGTATTGTTCGATGAGCAGAAAGTATATAAACGGATTGTCGGTTAACACCTTTAGAATCTGTTTTATAACCATAATGCTTTCCTGATAAGAGCCTATGAAAGCAAGGGATAGAGCTTTGTTATATAGCACTTCGGGGGGAGGGTCGTTTATCTGATTTAGATAGCTGAGAGCAAGCTTGTATTCGTTTATGGCAAAATAGCAGTTACCAATAAGATATAGCAACTGGGAATCTTCGGGAGCTATTGCATGGGCTTGTTGATAGTAATCCAATGCCTTATCATAGTGCATCTGCTGGATAAATATATCCCCCAGACTGGTTAGTATAAGTAGGTTATCGGGATGCATCTGTCTGGCTTCCTCAAGTAAATGAACAGCATGAAGCCAATTCGATTTTAGCAGCGAAGTGGCTCTGTGTATTAGGTTATTTAGCTCTACCTGATTCATTTCTTCAGTTCTTTCATCAGCTCTTTTACTGCTCGTTCAAGCTGGGGATCGCGTTGGGCAATTCCATCTTCGGGAAGCATATCCACCAAAATATCCGGCATTGCTCCTGTGCCCTCCATATTGGTTCCATCCATTTTGTACCAACCTGAGCCGGGCATGCGCATGGAAGAGCCATCCATTAGATTGTACTGCCATGTTCCTATAACTGCTCCGCTGGAGGGCATACCAACCACCTTACCGAGCTTCAGCTCTTGATATACTACAGGGAATATCTCACCATCACTGAAAGAATCTTCATTCACCAATACAATGCTTGGTTTATCCCAAGCACGACGTGGCTCTGTTCGTAAAGTTCGGCTTAGATTCCGGCTGGTGGAATAGGCATAGCTTTTCTTTTGTAGTAGCGAGATAATCTGATCGTGAATGTTGCCGCCATAATTACCTCGCACATCTATCACCAGAGCTTCTTTATCGAAATTATCACGGAACAATTCGGCATAAAACTTCGTCCAATCACTTTGTCCCATGGCTTGAATGTGGATATAGCCAAGTTTGCCGTTAGACAGCTTGTCCACCAGTTTTCTGCTCTGTTCGATGTTATACGTGTACCACATCTCACGAGCCTGGGAAAAGCTTAAACCGGTTATTACAGCCTCGGCTGCTTTGCCATCGGCAATGTACTTCAGCTTAATCTTCTTAGCTACTTTGCCAGAGAGCAATGAGTCTATAGGCGTTTTGCTGTTTATCTGTATGCCATCGATATGTGTAATAATTTCTCCGCCCCTCAGCTTATACACAGTTGCCAGGCGTGAGGTTGGATATACCAGGCTAAGCATAATTCCTTCTGAAACCAGCTCTTTGTAGTCTAGCTCCGCCCCAAGATAGGCAATGGGAGTAAATACTCTCCGCTCTTCCTGACGAGGATAAAAACCAGTGTGTGAGGCATTAACTTCGCCAATCATGGCGTCGATAATTGAGCCAACATCATCAATAGACCTGGCCCTTTCCACGTAGGGGCGATACTTTTCGTATAGTTGCTTCCAGTTTTTGCCATGCATGTCAGGATCATAAAAGTTCTCGCCAAATGCTCCCCAAGCTTGTTCGAACACTCTGCGATTCAGTTCCTTTTTATCATAGCGATAATCAAGCTCACCGGTAATCTCTCTGCGTGAGGAATTGGACATATTGTAAGATTTCAGCTTATTTGCGTCAAGGTAGTAGATAGTTTTGTTTACCAAAGTGAAGTTGCTGGCAGACTTACCGAAACTGAATTCCTCTTTGATGTTTTTACCGTAGATGTTGGCTTTCTTCAGAGTGCTGTTCTTATCCATAATCCCAGTATCCTCTATATAATAGAACGTGCTGTCGTCTATGGTCTTGAACACGAAGAGGTATTCTGTCATAGCCGGTATTACAGGAAAGTAACGTTTATCCAGCCCTTCCCAGACAATATCTAATTTATAAGGTTCAGCCACAGGCTTTTCCTCTTCAATCTTCTCTTCTTCCGGCTGCTCTTCTCCCCCGTCCACAATATCTAAAACCATGGTATCATCATCTTCAGCATCAGTCTTCAGGCTATCATCTGCTAGTGGTTCCGCTGTCCATATCTCTTTCCAGTTATCCTTATCGAGTTCAAATTCATCTCTGGGAACAAGGTCGAGGCGGTAGATGGCTCTATTGCGGCTCAATAGAATGGATTTGTTGTCGGGAGTCCAGTTCAGGCTCCCAATCCATGCATCGTCAGACAGCAGCCTGCGGCTTGTCTTGGCTTCCATGTCGTAAAGATACAGCTCTCGGATATAGCTGTCATCTCGTACGGTGCCATAAACTGCGTGAGTGCCTTGCTTGTTTAAAGAAAAGTTGGTCGTTACTGCCCAGGGAGTATCGATGGGTCTTATATTCACCAAGCCCGAGTCGGCAATGGCAATCTTTCTGCCCCGTTGGTAATCAGCATACAGAATAGTCCAACGGCCTTGGTCATCCTGGTAAAAATCATTTACACTAAGACTGTCTGCTCCAAACCAGTTTATCTGTTGCATGCCGAATAGAGAATCGGCTTTAACAGAGTATAACAGATTTTTGCCATTTACTAGCTTGTTAATAATCAACGTTCTCTTATCAAGAAACTGCATGTTTGAGGCTGCTGAATGGTCGAAAGTAAACTGTCTTGCTTCTCCACCTTTGCGAGGCATGAAGAAGCTGTCGTATTTATAGTTAAAAGACAGCAGAAGCTCATCTGGAGATACCGCAAAGGTATCGAACTCATTGTTCATCTTACTGCGTACTATGGTATCCTGCCATTCATCGCTGGCAAGATCGATGTTAAGTTTCCTAACCTGGCTTCCGCCTATTCGGTTTGGATCATAGGTGTACATTGTGTCAAACACGTCAAACACAATACGGTCGTTACTGCGTGCAATAGAGATGTCTTTGGCCCCAAAGTCTTTTAAATTGCTAAGCTTAACAGGCTTCTTAAAATTCATCTTATCAACACGGGTAAGCTGAAACTGATTGCCATCGGAAGCACAGTAGTAAAGGGAGTTACTGGCATGAGAGTATCTGGGATAAAGCTCAGACAGCTCTGTATTTGTTAGTTTACTATACTTCATGGTAGCGATATCCACCATCCAAAGTTCACCATTGGCACTGCCCCGATAGGCAGCGCGATCATGATAACCCTTGTTATGATACACAATTTGGGTATTATCGGGAGATAGAGTGGCAAAGCTGGATCCTATCTCAGCAAGCATAACTGGTCTTGAGCCATCAATGGGTACCTTATAAAATGACCTGCCCCATCTAAGGCTATGTTTGGTGCACAGCAGGTGTTTTGAGTCGCTAAACCAGTCGGAAATACCCATGCTCTCCTTGGCTACGGTTCTTGCTTCTCCACCGTTGGCAGACATTATGTAAACATAGCTGGTGCCCCCCCGATTGGAAGAAAAGGCAATCCACTTGCCGTCTGGACTCCATTGTGGATTCCATTCATCTGCAGGTGTATTAGTTAATCTACGAGGCACGCCACCA
>DIMZ01000194.1:6812-7841 GCA_002425825.1 Cloacimonetes bacterium UBA5553
TACTGCTGCTAATCCAATCCAAATAAACAGCAGCACCGATATTGCCCAGATTACCTTGCTCATATTCTATCTCCATTGCTAATAATATAACTTGCTCCCGGCATAGGTAGTTACCGGAATCTATAAAGAATCATAACTGGTACTGATGCTAATCTTTTTCCAAAATCTCCAAACCTGATTGCATTGCCTTGAACTCGTAGGTGTGCTCTAATACTCTGATAGTCGCTGGAGCTTTGAATCCATTATGGATAATTACGCTTTTCTTATCTGAAGAAGAGCGCTTCAAAAAGCTATTAAGCTGCTCATCAAGTTCCTGCTCGCTATTCTTAATCTTGCTTTGAAGTTCTTGGATTGCTTTCGAATTTGCTTCAGGATCCTCTTTGTGCTTAATAAGCTCCCGGGTTAGCTTCATCAATATCGCTCTGTAATATGGGCTTATCGCTATCTCAATTTCTGTTTCTGCCCCACCTTCAGTACCTATCCCTGCCACGGCAATGCTTCCACCTGCCTGGGTTAGTCCTCCGCTTATGAAGCTATTGTCATGCTCGCCGTATACATCTCCCTCGCATGCAATTACGCAGTTATTAATAAGGCCGCCAAATCTGATGTTTTGCTTGCACAGCACTACCGAATCACACATACCGCCACATGATAGATTGCCATGAGCTATTATACCGTTGCCATTACATGAAACGATCTCGCCACTAACACAAATATCTCCTTCTGCGAACACATCACAGTTATGCAGGTCGCCCTGAATTTCCAAACTTCCGCCACAGATAATATTAACCCATGCCAAACCGCCCTGAACAATTACATTGAGGGGAGTATGGATAACCACCTCGCTTGGGATTGCATCGCCCTTTAGTAACACACAATCGGTTAGATTTATGCGTCCTAAATCGTCTAAAAACGGATAACCTGTTTTGCTTGCTATAAACTCTCTATTGGCTGCATCATAGCGCACATTAATGCCCGCAAGAACATTTGCCTGTTCTTCATCTATTAAGCCGGGATTTATTAGTTCTC
>DIMZ01000194.1:7852-8127 GCA_002425825.1 Cloacimonetes bacterium UBA5553
GTCGTAAATGCTGCCACCCTGCTCAAATATGTTGTTTGAGTAGTCTGCAACAACTTCACCTGCATGAACATAGCGCAATCTATCCAAATCCTCAAAGCTTACACCGGAGCTGATATCTCTGTTCAGCTCTGGATTAAAATGATAGCGTAAGGTGATTTCACTCTCGGTAACGTTGCATATAGCAATCGGGAATGGCACATCAAACTCTTTTTCCAGCGAGTTCTCGCGAATATAGCGCAATGCTTCTTCAAATCCGGTTTTAATCCCAGCTTCCT
>DIMZ01000253.1 GCA_002425825.1 Cloacimonetes bacterium UBA5553
TTCAGGCGTTCCAGAGGCATCTGGATGTTTTCTTTATACTGAACAGTAAGCCGCTTATTCATAAAGTTTAAGTGTGCTACAGCCACCTCCGGGAGATTGGCTATCTCCGCCTCAATCTTAGCACTGCAACCTGCGCAATCCAGATTGTGAACGTCAAATTCCCTGGTAGTCATCTTTGCTCCCGTAAATGCACTAATGCCAGATCAAAGATTGATTCTACATGACTGTCGTCCAGAGAATAGTACACAGTTGTCCCATCTTTTCTAAGCTTAACAAGTCTGTTTAACCTTAGCAGTTTAAGCTGGTGCGAGACAGCAGATTGCTGCATATCAACAAGTGCAGCTAAATCCGCTACACAAAGCTCGTGACGCGACAGATAGTATAGTATTTTTAGCCTGTTGCCATCACCGAACACCTTAAAGAATTCCGCTAAATGACTAATGGTATCGCTGCTGGGGAGTTCATTCTTAATGCTAAGCATCTCCTCCGGTGCGATGTTCTTGCACAGACAAGCTTTATCGTTCATGTCAACCTCGTAATATGAATATGTGTTCATGTATGTGACAGTGCGAGTTATTGTCAAGCTGAATCTCAGTTAAGTTATATATGAGAACTATCTTATCTTATTATATTCTAGAGTGCTACTATGGAGTAGTTAGTATAAATGTTTACTTAGATAATGGGATACAATAAGTGAATTAAGAAGAGTGCTATTGAAATCTATGTGAATGAAAACAGGTTAAAACGAAGCTGTAATGTTCTTAGTAAGTATAGCTTAGCATGATGCTACAGCCAAATCCTCCCCATTGCCATTGTCGGAGTGAGGCTTCTGTATCTGCTGGGTTATCGTCGCTAATTGCAATTAGCTTACTCCACTTAAAAGGGATTGACTGGCTTATGTTTATACCAGCATGTAGGTTACCATTAACATAAGAAGCCTGAAGCGGGAGACGTAGCATGGCATCTAAATCATCTTGCCAGTTATAATTATGGGTAGTGTAAGTAAACAGGAAGGGATAGAGCACTGCTCTCCGATGGCGAAGAATGATATCTTCACTGTGAATGATGTGGTGGTAATATATGCCAGCATTGAAGTTAAAGCCCGTTTCAGGCTTACGTTGCCGGTAGTAAGTAATGCCCAAAGATGGGGAAACAGCNNGGTTGTTTAATCCTGGTTCGGTGCGCTAAAAAGGTGTCCAAAAAAGTGAAAGGCCAAATGTCTAAATAGGAATCACTACCAATACCGCTGAAGAATGCACTACAACCAAGGTCAAGATCAAGGTTGCTGTATTGCTTTTGCAGCTTGGAGTTTAGCCCAAGGCTGCGGAAGTTGTCTATATCACCATATATGGCTGAGTTATACTTCAGTACTGCGTCTATATCCATATATGCGGCTTGCAGCGAGGCAGAAGTGCTATTGCTAATACAAACGTGGGTGATGGTATTAAGAGCAAAGCCATCAAGATTGTTGGCATAATTACCATCACTAGGAAGGGGAGAGATGTCTGTAGCAGAAATAGAGATTGCATACAGCGAATTATTGGTAGCCATGTTTATATTACTCGTGCGCCATTTGAAAGGGATACTGCCGGCTTCCTGCTCAATTCTGTAGTTAAAGAAAGCGGATTCTTGTTGAGAGGAAGCGGAAATGGCATAGTTGCTAATTCCCCTATTATGCTCTACATAGAAGCCAAAGCCGAAGTTTGTGCCTAGAACAATGTGTGGGTTCAGCAGCAGCTTGTTTTGATGCGTAGTGTAGCTAAGTGATAGCTGCTCGTTACTTTTGTTAAAGTCTATCCGGTTGTGAACTTTGGGGTAGTAAGCGTATCGTCCCAATAGCGCTTCTTTGCGGTACATAGCTTCAAAACGCTTATCCGGCGTAGTATTTACCCATCCGGCAGTATAACGGTAGTTGTATAGATACCTGTTGTATTCACCCTCTGTATTCAGATGATAGATATCGGTGAAGCTAATACCTGAGTAAAGTGAGTCGCTTTGATTTTCCCCGCTAATCAAAAGGGGGTATATAAGAAAATATACCCCCATGATAAGGACTGATAAATGCTTATTATCCAAAGATGTCCATCATCTTTTGGCGGGTCATGCCAGGGAAGATGCCACCAAAGGTGTAATCCGGGAAGTATGGGTAGTCGTCTTCGTTAATNNTGACCATTGTACCAGAAGCTGTAATAGCCATTGTTGGTATTAAATGAGTATTCAGAGTCGATGTAATCATACACCCAATCGCTGCTTGTGCTTTGCCAGTGAAAGTATGGTAATACGGCTTCGATGTCTGGTATTGCACCATTGAAATATGCACTTAGATTCACCTGGAAGTTTTGATTGTTCACAGTAAGAGAATAGGTGCCAGCCATTACTTCATTGGTTAGCCAGTCGGCTATATCGTTCACGGAGTTCCAGTTCTGGGCAAATAGTGGCACATCATCACCCGTTGGAGGTAAGTTATCGTTCATGGAAATGATGTTTTCTATCTTGATTACATCATTGTTTTGACCTTCACCAGTATCAGTTTCTGCCAGTATGTAATTTATGCCGTTTTTAACGTCTGCGGCAGCGCTGAGAATGGACGCTTTAGCTGCGTTCAACGAGGCTAATCCGGTTGGAGTAAGCTTCATAAATGTGCTGCTGTTGTCCATATTGTACTTGGCTATCTTGCCCTGTATTTCCCACTGTAATGAGTTGTGATGACGGCGTTGGTAATCATCGTAGTAGTAGTCCAGATACAACTGGTCACCAATTACTTCATAGTTATAGGCAGTCCCGCTACCAGGATAGTCAGGGACATCGATGTTGTTTATTTCATCCACCCAGTCATAACCACCGTCAGGGTCGGTCATATTCATATCGTAGGCAACCATAAGGTTAAACGCTGCTTTCACGGCATGAGACACAGCCCGGAAAGCGTAAATCTCACCGCAATCTATTTCTACAATCTCCTCATCATCCACTTCGATAAGCAGAAACGTGCTGTCTGCCATTAGAACAGCTTTATCCAGGCGGGTGATGGTATTGTCCATTTTGGGCAATACACTATTACGAATAAAGTTTTGCACGCGCATGATGCTCATGGAGTTATCTTTGGCCTTGCTCATCTGATTCGCCAGATTCATAGGTGTTTTGGCCAGGAATTGGAATTGATTGTTCAATATTCTCTTCCTGCCACCTTCAAACAAGCCGGCGTCTTCCATCATGTTCCACAGCTCTTCATCGTAGTTAATCTCTACCATCGATAGTATTGCCATGCCGAGGTTTGCCATGGGGTTGTTTGAATCAATAGCCAATGAGGCATTGAACTTGGACTTAATGTTATCGAAAGTAGCTTGTTGCATTAAGTCTTGTGAGTTGTTAATCTCAGTGTCTGAATTGGCAAGATTGATGATGGTTTGGTTTAAGATTGTCATGCCTTCACGGGCTAGATTGTTAGCGGCTCCGACATCCACAGTGGGGGTTTCAGGTTCTGTGTTACTGTCGAAGCAAGAAAATAGGAATAAGCCTGCAATAACTGCTATGCAGACAAGTAATGGTCGAAAACAAGGTTTCATTTATTACCTCCTTGTTCCATTCTATAGTAGGAACAAATCTGCATCTACATATTGGCGTATCCTATAAATGTCAAGAGATTTGTTGAATTATTTCTTGACCTGATTTCTGGCAGTAATTTTCTGAAGACGTTATGAGGAAGATTATTCACATCGACATGGATGCATACTTTGCTGCTATTGAGATTCGAGAGAATCCATCGTTACAGGGGAAGTGTGTGGTAGTAGGTGGGCCACCCAATAGTAGGGGAGTGGTTTCTACTTGCTCGTACGAAGCCAGAAAGTATGGCATACATAGTGGTATGAGCAGCTATCAGGCATGGAATCTGTGCCCGCAAGCGGTATTTGTGCACTCAAGTTTTGGGTTGTACAAACAAGTATCAGATCAGATAAGGAGTATTTTCTATAAATGGACAGATATTGTAGAGCCGATGTCATTAGATGAAGCCTATCTTGATGTAACTAACAACAAACAAGGCATAGATGATCCAGTATATATAGCTGCTGAGATAAAGCGTGAGATTTTTGAAGTAACCAAACTAACATGCTCTGCCGGCGTTTCATATAACAAATTTCTGGCTAAGATTGGCAGTGAGCTCCAAAAGCCGGATGGACTAAGCGTTATTACTCCCGATAATGCCAGAGACATACTTTTCGCGCTGCCCATAGGCAAGTTTCATGGTATTGGGAAGGTTACTGCTGCCAGAATGAATAAGCTGGGTATAAAGAATGGGGAAGACCTCTTTAAGTGGGAACTGCGGGACTTGCTAAAGGTGTTTGGAAAGAATGGTTTGTTTTACTACCATGTGGTTCGGGGTATAGATAATCGTGAACTGATAACCGAATCTGAGCCCAAGTCCATAAGCTGCGAAAGCACATTTCACACAGACATAGATAAGCTTGACGAGCTATTGGAAGTGCTGAAGAAGCTATCGGAAAGGCTTAGTGCCAGAATGATGAAACATGATATCTGCGGTCAAAACATTGTGCTGAAGCTGAAATATGATAACTTTGAAACCATCACGCGTACCAGTTCTATGAAAGGCTCATATAACGCTGCCGATATTCTATACAAACATGGTGAATACTTGCTGATAAACAACTGGGAAAGTAGCAGGAAGGTTAGGCTATTAGGATTAGGAGTTGGTAAATTAGATTCTGAGAATGATTGTGGGCAGCTAAGTATTCCACTTTAGCAAGCTGCTTTTTTGGATGAGGTTGCTAAGAACAATCAAGCCTAAGCCCCATAGCGTAGCTGGATGAATAGCTTCGTGCAATATGCCGTTTATAAACAGCAATGAGATAAATGGCGTTAAGAAAATCAGATTGGAGATACGGGCAGTATTGTTAGTATAGTGAAGAGCTTTGAACCAAAACAGGAAGGTAAGCCCCATTTCAAATATACCCACATACAGACCACCAAATAAAGCAGGCAATAGCTTTGCGTTATTGGTAAACACAGGTTTGCCTGTTAGCAACATAAAAGCACAAACACCAATGAAGCCAATAAGGAAGTTATAAAATAGCTTAATCTCTGCCTGCCGTTGGTCTTTAACGTTTATCACCCAGTAAAAAGCCCACACCAATGAAGTTAACAAGGCTATAGCCGAAGCCATGGAATCGTCAAAATGCATGCTATGCAACTTGCCCTTGGTAGAGATTATCAGAACACCTGTAAAGCTTACCAGTAGTGCTATCAGATCTGCAATTCTGAATCTTTCTTTTAGCAGCCAGATACTAAACATAGCCAGTACTATTGCCCAAGTGTAGTTTAGTGCCTGAGCTTCCTGAGCACGGAGGCGCGAATATGCCTCGAAAAGCATTAGGTAATACAAGAATGGATTTAGCAAACCGGGTACCAGCGATTTCAATAGATTGGTCTTTACCGAACTTGTGAAGATGCTGTTCTTAATAATCACCAACACAAACAGAAATACCATTGCACAGAAAGATGATAAGAGCAGCAATCCATACGGGCTTAGATGAACAAGGCTTAGCTTGAATGCCGTGCTAATGCTCGACCAGCATAGAATGGAAGCCAGTGCAAAAAGGTATGCTTTACTTTGATTTCTCATAATGGCAAAAAACAGGCAGTGCCTAAATGTGACACTGCCTGCGATACATGATATCTATAGTCGTTATGGTAAAGTCTTCAGGATAGCTGCGTATCTGCTTTCCAGTGACTTATTCTTGGTCATTTGAGCACCAAAGATAACGTATTGTACTGCTAATTTGCTGCTCTTATCCCAGTTATACCACTGCTCTGCGTATTGGATTAGCTGAGCATGATCACCTTTGTCGAGCATCAAGCCAATAATTGCATTGTAGTCGTCGGCATCATTGCGTTTGTCAATAAGCTTTTTTAGCAGGGATATAGTAAGTTCGGTGTCTTTCATATTAGCGGCAATGGAGCGGGCGTTGTCGATAAGATCAATGTTCAAGGGATCAAGTTCCATCGCCAACTGGGTAATCTCCAATGCCTTGGCATAGTTCTGAAGTTCATAATAACAGGCAGAAATGTTCATCAGGTTATCAATGTCAACAGGAATCTGCAATCTAGCTTTCTCAAAATACTTTACAGCTTCACTAAAGTTTTCTTTGTTATAATAGAAGGCTCCCAGTTCTTGAAGATAGATAAGCTTATCGGGATCATCGGCGATAAGGCTAAGTAGTATCTGCTCGGCTTTGGCATCATCCTTCAGCTCTTTCAGGTAAATGTTTTTTAGCTGAATCATGGGTTCGGGTCTTTTCTTGTCCAGTGCATGAACCATTTCGAATATATCCATGGCTGCTTTGGTATTGCCATTTTTTAGCTCTGCTTCACCAGCACGGAAGATTCTTACCCAGGAGCTTTCTTTGCGTTTCTTCATATCTCTAATGGCAAGCTTTTCGTCATCAGTAAGGTTTTCGAAGCTTTCCATAATGGTGATGGCTCTGCTGTAGTAGTCATTAGCTTTTTTGTTGTATTCTACTGAGCGTTCGGCATACATCTCGCCTTTGTGCAAACTAATGTCTCCCATTCTGCGCAATGCAATGGCATGCTCGGAGTTGTCATTCAAAACTCTGGTGTAAAAGGTTTCGGCTTTGTCCACATCTTTTTGGGCATAATAGACATTGGCGGTCTTGAAGTCCACGTTACCCTGAGGGCTTAGCTTTTGCCTTGCTGTGGAACAGGCAGATAGCATCAACATTAGAATAGCGGCTATAATTATCAGCTTTTTCATGCAAGTTTCTCCATCGTTATTCATAATTTTACACACGATATTGCACTGGGGATATAAGTCAAGAATTATTGTTGCATACCTCAGTCTAAACTCCAGAAATAGCATCAGAAGTCGGGCAAAGAACATATAAAGCACAGCTCACATGAAGCAAACTCGGTATTATTGCGGATTCACTGGGTCTCATCCATAGATATCAGGGGTAAAAAAGTTAGCAAGGGTAATGAGGTTAACGANNTTAACCCACCTGCTTATTGATTCGTAGCATTGGAATGTTACGTTACGACAATGCCAATATCGATTGAATAAAAAAAGGGGTGAAGCATTAATTATTTATACTTCACCCCCTTTCGTTGCTTATGGAATTCAGGATTAGCTTACATGGTTGCGGTTAGCATATTGGCATTGGCTACATTTGCCAGATAGCCGTTTGCTACTGCGTCTGCCACAGTTGCGATGTCGGAGCCCACGGTTTGCAAATCACTGTGAGTGATGGTGGCAAGGTCTATGTGCTCACTATCTGCCTCGGCGAAATTGTACATCAGCCTCACGAAGATGGCATAGGCATTGGGCGGTATCTTACCAGCGGGTACATTGGCAGTGTTGCGATAGGCATATAGCTTCAGGTCTGCCTTAAAGCCCTCGGAGCATGCGCTATACACCTTTGCCAGGTTCTTCATTACACTCCCCACCAGGGTGTTGTTTGCCGTTAGAATTGGCGTTACATACTTGCGACCTATGCATACGCTATGCTTGCGATAGCTGCCAAAGGTCATTTCATCCACGGTGCCACTGTAGGTTCTGATTCCGAATTTGAATTTTACTTTCATAATAGAAAGCCTCCGTCTTTTGTTTTTTCCTTAT
>DIMZ01000225.1 GCA_002425825.1 Cloacimonetes bacterium UBA5553
GCTTGAACGGGCAAAAGCCCGAAGAAACCCCGATGAAGTCAGGCTTAATTCCCTTGCGGTTGTAAAGGAAGCAGCAAGAAAGCAAAAAGAGTTAAAAGCGATGCAGGTAGAGAGTTAGGCGTTAGAACTTAAACATCTAACCTCTAACGTCTAACTTAGACTCGTTAGCCACTAACTATCGCTGAGATTAATCTTGCGTGATTTGAAGCCATAGCCCAGAACGTCATAAACATCGGTAAGAATCATAAAGGCATCGGGGTCTATTTCTTTAACGATATCGGTAAGCTGGGGAACTTGACGGCGGTTCAGCACGCAAAAAAGGATATTGGTGTCTCTTTGGTTAAAGCCGCGCATGCCTTTTAGATATGTAACGCCTCTGTCGAGTCTTTCATAAATTTCGTCACGGATTTCGTCCACTTCATCGGAGATGATGTAAACCCCTTTTATATAGGGCAGACCTTCGCTGGCGAGATCGGTAATCTTAGTGGTAATAAAGAGATTCAGATAGCCCCAGATTAGCAGTTTTAAATCTCCAAGAATGAAAGCAACCAGTAGTATAATACCTGTTTCTACTATGTAGTAACCCATGCCTATCGAGATGTTGGCTTTTTGTTTGATAAGTGCCACCGGTATATCTGTTCCACCTGTAGAGCCACGAAATCTGAAGATGAGCCCCAAACCAATACCAAGCATAACGCTTCCGGCAATTGCACTTAAGAATAAATCATCGGGAGAAAGCATGGCATATATCACTCTGCCATTCACGATGTGTGTGTATGGTGCCAAATCGGCTATGAAGCCAAGCTTATGAAGCATTGGCAGGCTTATCAAGTCGGTCATAAGCGCACTAACCAACATGCCATAGAGACTTTTACTACCGAATGACTTGCCGATAAAGATGAAACTTNNCAAAAAGCGGGATGTTTATGGCTATCATCGATAGACCGTTGGGTATGCCAAATAGTCGGTTAATTATCTGTGATAAACCGCCCACGCCACCGGGTGCCATGTTGTATGGTAGTAAAAACCACGAATACCCTATGGAGAAGAAAATGGAGGCGAATACAATACCCACAAAATGGGTAAGCTCTCTTTTTATGCGTTGCTTTTTGCTAAGCTTTTTCATTGGTTATGCTCCTGCTAATCGGTTATGCTATTACTATTAGGTTTATTATTATGCAAACTGAAACATAGTGCTTCACAGAGCTGAATGCATTCTGCATATCGCTTGACTAAATGGCACAGGTATATTTCCTGACATCCTCTATAAAAGCAAGGAATTAAATATGATTATCGACATCAGATTAGACGGCGTAAAACACAGCTTGATCGAGCTGGAAAAGCCCCGCTCAATAGCTAACATTNNCTAATTATAAAAGGCACAGACATCGATCGTAACCTTGTTCTGTCCTACAAAATAAACCATCGGGAATATGTCAATGAAGATTACGTTCCCGATAGGGAAACACTGGTAAATTGCATCACCGCCGAACACATAGAAGGCAATCGCATTTATCAGGACTCAGCCATCTTTATAATGGCAAAAGCATTATATACCTTGATGGGAAACGAGCACTCACTGGTGATAGAGCACTCTATCGGTGATGGCGTATTCTGCGAAGTGTTTAATACCAATAATTTCACCGAAAGTGATTGCGCTCGCTTAAAAGAAGAAATGATGCGGATTGTTCAGGCAGACTTGCCCATCGACCGCATAGAAGTGAAGACCGATGAGGCAATAGACATCTTCAATGCCATGGCGNNTAGTAAAAAACTTGAAGTATAACTACCGTGAATCTGTTTTTATATACAGATGTGGTAAGTATTACGACAGATTCATACGTCCATTGGCCGACAGAACCAGTATGATAAAGAACTTCGACATTGTTTTCCATGCTCCGGGCTTTATCCTAAGATTTCCCAAGCCGGATGTTAGTGGCAACGTAAAGCCATTTCAACTGCCAAAGAAGGTATTCGCCTTGCATCAGGAGCACGATAAATGGCTGGATATATTGCGGGTGCATAACATACTGGATGTGAACAAGCTGATAGATAATTACGAGATATCGCAGTTCATCCTGGTAGAAGAAGCATTGCATGAGAAGAAGATAGCAGAGATAGCTGCCGACATAGTTACCCATAAAGACGTGAAGCTGATTCTGATAGCCGGCCCATCGTCATCAGGAAAAACAACCTTTGCCAAGCGGTTAAGCGTTCAGCTTCAAGCCAGCAAAGCCAAGCCAATCGTTATTGGGATGGATGATTACTTTATAAATCGCGATAAAACCGCCAGAAAAGAAAATGGTGATTTTGACTTTGAATCTATCTATGCAATGGACTTGGAGTTTTTGAATTTACAGCTAACTCAATTGCTTAACGGCGAACAAATTGAATTACCTCATTACGACTTCACTCGGGGAGTACGGCGCAGAAGCAATAATTATGTGAAATTGGGGAAAGACAATGTGGTGATAATGGAAGGTATTCATGGTCTGAACGACATGCTAACCGAGGCGATACCATCCAATAGAAAGGTAAAGATATACATTAGCGCATTGAACCAATTAAACATAGACAACCATAACCGGATACCTACTACAGACTGTAGGTTGCTACGCCGCATAATTCGTGACCATCACTACCGTGGCTATAGCGCAGAAGAGACCATAGTGCGCTGGCGCGATGTGCGTGAAGGCGAAGAGAAGAACATATTCCCCTATCAGGAAAATGCTGATTATATGTTTAACAGCAGCTTAACCTATGAGCTTGGGGTATTGCGTAAGCATGCCTGGAAACTTTTGGAACATGTTCCGCCCAGTTCATCTGCCTACATGGAAGCTAATCGTCTTTTATATCTAATCTCGCACAGCAAAGACATAGCCGATTCTCTGGTGCCATATAACTCTATTATCAGAGAATTTACCAACGGTAGTATATTCCGTTACTAAGAACAATGAAGCGTATAAACATCCTATCTGAAGACGTTAGAAACAAGATAGCCGCTGGTGAGGTTATCGAGCGTCCGGCATCGGTAGTAAAAGAACTGGTAGAGAACTCATTGGATGCCGGAGCAGATAGCATAATAGTGGTGATAGAGAATGGTGGGAAAGACCTTATCCGCATCCTTGACAACGGATCGGGAATGGGGGCTGATGATGCCTTGCTTGCCTTCGAACGGCATGCCACCAGCAAGATAAAAACAGTTGAAGACATTATTCAGATAAGCTCATTGGGTTTTAGGGGCGAAGCATTACCCTCCATAGCCTCTGTATCGTCGCTTCATCTGGTTACCCGTAGCGTAGATGAAGAAATGGCAACGGTGATTGAATTCAATGCAGGTAAACTGATTAATATAAGCAAAACCTCGGCGAATACCGGTACGGCGATAACCGTTCGCAATTTGTTCAAGAGCATCCCTGCCCGCAGGAAGTTTTTACGCAGTTCCGCAGTCGAATCGCGCCATGTGCTAAAATATCTGCATTATCAAGCTATACTATATCCTGAGGTTAGTTTCAAGCTGGTAGTGGATGGCAAAGAGAAGCTGTCATATATTGGCTCAAATGATCGTAACCAACGCATGAGCGAAGTGTTTGGCAGCGGATTTTTTAACGATGACATAATCTATATAGACGGTGCCAAAGATGCCTACCAGGTTAGCGGTTACATATTTGGACTGGAAGACAGGCACGATAAGCTGATAGATGCCCAATACACATTTATTAATGGACGGTTCATAAGCGATAAAACCGTTAAGCACAGCATCAAGAGTGCCTATGAGCCATTCATATTAAAAACGCGTAGCTGGCAAAAGGGGACTACTCCGCCTTACATAATCTTTATAAATGTTCCACCAGAGCAGATAGACGTTAATGTGCATCCCGCTAAGATGGAAGTGCGATTTAGGGAAAACCAACTGGTGCATGGGTTAATTTTTGAAACCATCACCAGATCACTCAGGAAGTATGAGGAAGACAAGTTTGCCACGGCTAAGCTACGCTTTCAGGCCTTTAATCCTCCAAAACCGACTACGTCGCTGGAACGGGATATCTTTGTAAAGAACATCGAGGTTCCCCGATACTCCGAGTATAAAAAGGAATATAGCAATCTGTTTCAGGATGATCTATTCAGAAAAGAGGAAGCAGAGCAGCCCAAAGACATTCCGATTTACAATCCTGATAAAGCTGAGAGTGACGCACCTGAGATTTTTAGCGACCTTCCCAATGATAAGCTGCCATATAACATTCTGCTAAAGAATGAAGAGGACTATATTAATCCCTGGCAGTTGCACAATAGCTACATTTTTATCCAGGTAGAAGATGGATTGGTGATAATAGACCAGCATGCGGCACATGAACGGATAATCTATGAGAAACTTATTCATCGTACAGCCGGAACACCTGCTACACGACAGAAGCTTATAGTGCCTCTGGTGATAGATATTCCGCCATACATAGCATCTGATACCAGTGAGCTGATCGAGTC
>DIMZ01000098.1 GCA_002425825.1 Cloacimonetes bacterium UBA5553
GCACAGGTGGTCAAGTCCTTTCCGCTCAATATGATAAGAAATATCAATGTCTCGAAAACGTTCAGACTGAATCCGAGCTTACCATAATCGCAAGCCGTACAATACCATGCAAAATCCAATTGAAATAATCGTGATATTTTCTCTCGATCCAGCCCTGTATTATCAGTTTGTGAGCAAGAAATCAATAACTTGTTCCGCTGATTTGGCTTAGAAACTCCGTTTGAAATAATCGTGAAATTCCATTTGAAAAAATCGTGATATCGTTTTGAAAAAATCGTGATATCGCAGGCCAGCAAAAACGCCGAATTGAAAAAATGGTGATACGATTTGAAAAAATAAGTGAGAACGCATAGCAGCACCAATAAACGGCAGATGCTGGGGATGCCATTTTGCTTGACACATTCAGCAGGCATAATATAATACCGCAAAGTGCATAAAATATTGTTCCAAGGCGGGTTTATAATGCGTGTATCCTTACTTTTTCTGGTGATTTCCCTACTGTGGATATCGCCCATGCTTGCGCAAAGCATCGATCTTAGCCGTCCCAAAGATTATCTGGATGCCTTCATGCGCATCCGTGGCACTGCAGATGGCAGCGTTAGTTTATATCATTGGACGGGAAGCATATACAGTTTTATACCTGGAGAGAAGCGTTTGGAATTGATGGCATTTGAAGGTTTTAACATTGCCAAAACCATCCCTACCGAAGCCGGGTTTAAGCTTTTAACCCGTGAGGCAGCCTTTTACAAAGATCATCGTAGCGGAGAGATACTGGAAACCTGGCGCAATCCCCTTACCAACAGCGATGTAAAGGTAGTGCACATCTGGAACGACCCAGTGAATCAAGACATGGATTTTGGTGCCGAGATGCTCCCTTATGCCAGACAAATATTGCCCTCCACCGATTTGGGCAATCAGCTCGCCTTTCACATGGACATCTTTCCTTTTTACGCCAGTCCACTACCTCGCAGGGAATTTGGTGAATACTCTCAAAGCGACACCTATCAGGCTGCGGAGTTCTTTCAGTTCTTTGTTAACAAGCAAGATGTGCTAAATCCCGCGCTTAGCTCAGTTCCCGCCACCACGTCCTGGCACCGCATCAGCCCCTGGATGCCCTTTATGAAGATGGGTGACCGTGCCGGTTCACTGGTATTTGTTTGCCGCGGCAGAAAGCTTGAAGGCGGTTTTGATGCACTACCCAAACATATAAAAGACTATGTGATGGCTAATAAGCCAGAGTATGCCGCTCCACCGGAAGAATGGAGCGAGCCCAACGAAACAAGCTGGACTTACTTTAAGAAGCTCTGGGAACAGGGCATGATTGACCCCAAACAATAGGAGACATTATGAAACCTTATCTGTTACTACTTCTTTTACTTATGTTACTTTCGCTAATGCCGGCACAGGAGGTGGATCCCTTTGTGTCCCTACGTCACAGTGCGCCGGATATAAACGGCAATATCCATCTGCGCTGGGAAGACATAGATGATGTTGCCGGAGCTACAGAGTGCTATTATCGCGTTGGCACCGCTGCCTGGGATTTGGCAAATACCACTGTTTACAGCCCCGGCACCAAAGAGGCATTATTGCCATACACTTACGGCAGTAAACTTAGATATCGCCTGCGCTTTACCAATACTCAGGAGGAGGGTGAATTTGCCCTCATGCATCAGGCGTATTGGGATGCCGACACCTTCCCGCCCAATGTGAATGACATGGCTTTAATGCTGAATGACCCTGCCGGTGACCTGCTGATTGGCACCAATACCAATCTGGACATTCGTGAAACATACACTGCCAGCACAGAGAATAAGCTGTATATCTCGATGAAAAATGTCACAGGCCTGTATCCCGTTAATAACGGTTTAACCAGCTTTAATGTATATCTTGCCACCATTACCACACCCGATGCCCTGGCAGATTCATTAACCTATGCAATGGTATATAGCGCCAATATCCCCCTCCTGCTATCCAATGGGCTGTATAAAGTCGGCTTTGATATAAATACCCAGTTGCCGGTGTTTACCCGCATCGGAAACATAAGCACACAGGTTAGCAACGGAACCCTGCATATGGCATGCAATTATAGTGACCTGGCGGCAGACCCAAGCTTTGGTGCCTGGCCAAATGAGTACAGCGCATTGATGTTGGCAGCAGCAACCATGTCTGTAACCATTAGCACCACGCCCACCATAGACACTGGTGACTATTGCAATCCCTCGGGAGTAATCTTTCGCGATAACCTTTATCACGTGATGCAAAACACTTTACCCCTTGTAACTGTGCAGGATTATAGCAATAACCTGCTGTCGCTTAGCTATTATGATGCCGATGGTGATTTCCCCTTGGTTGCCGAAGTGGAAACTAATACCGGAACGGTTATCCAAGCCATACAAGCGGGTATTACTGCTCACGACTGCATATACACCGCAGCAATCCCGATGGGCACAAGCGGAGTATTGGCATGGAGATTTAGCGACAATGGCTATAGCTGGGTAACCGGAAGCTATCAGCCGGTATCCAATATTGATGCATCATTGTTGCCCTTGCCGATAAGCTGCATAATGCCCAACCCCTTTGTAGCAGGCAAAATGGAGCCGGTAATCAGCCTTAAAAACCTGAATAGCGAGCCTCTAAAGGTTAGCCTATATAACCTGCGTGGTCAGTGCATTGGCGTTTTGCATAATGGCAAGCCCGCGGGTAACGAGATTGTACTTAACTGGCAGGCACAGCTAAATGCCAATCCTGCGTCCGGCGTGTATCTAATAATGATAGAGCAGGGCAACAGCAAGCTAACAAGAAAATTCATAATTACCAAATAGGAAAGAGTTTATAGTGTTTATCGATTATGCAAGAGTCCGCATAAAAGCGGGAAATGGCGGAGATGGTGCGGTTAGTTTCCGCAGGGAGAAGTTCGTACCCAAAGGTGGCCCGGATGGTGGTGATGGCGGTAGAGGTGGCGACATTATTGCCGTTGGCGACACTAATGTAAACACGCTGCTGGATTACCGTTACAGCAAAAACTTCAAAGCCGAAAACGGCAAACCGGGCTCTGGTGGACGCAAAACCGGAGCATCGGGAGAGGACTATGTTTTGCGCTTGCCACTTGGCACAGAAGTGTATAAACTGGAAGAGGATAAGCGGATTAAGCTGGCGGATATAACCGTTGCCGGCGAGAAGGTTGTGCTGTCCAATGGCGGACACGGCGGTAAGGGAAACAGCAACTTTGCCACGCCTACAAACCAGGCTCCGCGCCACGCCACACCTGGCGGGCATACGCACGAAATGGAACTGGAGTTTGTGCTAAAACTGATGGCTGATGTGGGCTTGGTAGGTTTCCCCAATGCAGGTAAATCCACGCTTCTGAGTGTGCTTTCTTCTGCCCGTCCCAAGATTGCCGATTATGAATTTACCACTCTGGAGCCAATGCTTGGGGTAGTGCGGGTAGGCGATTATAAAAGCTTTGTGATGGCAGACATTCCCGGCATTATTGAAGGTGCGCACATGGGTAAGGGGCTTGGACACCAGTTTCTTAGGCATATTCAGCGCACAGAAATACTGCTGTTTTTAATAGACATTGCTTCTCCCGACCCTGTGGAGGCGTATCGCACCCTGCGGGCAGAGCTGTATCTCTACGATTCCTTTATGGATAAAAAGCCGCATTTGATAGTGATTAGCAAAACCGATACGCTGCCCGAAGATGAGCTTAGTGAGCGTCTGAAATATATAAAAAAGGGATTTATGAAGCACTTTAAGGAAGATGTATTGGCTATTTCATCGGTTGGACAAACCAAGCTGGAAGAGCTGAAATATCTTATATACGATACGCTGCAAAAGACCAAATGAATCATGACAAACTGAAGGCATGGCTGTGCTTTAAGCATGCACCGGGCTTAAGCCTTAGGAATAGCCTGGAGCTGCTGCGCATATACCCCGAGCCGGGTGAGTTTATAGGCAATCCCGGGCATGAGTTGTATAGCAGTGAGAGGCTTAGCCCCGCCACCGCTGAGCACCTGAAAAACGCTGTGCTGCCGGAGCGGATGGACAACATTCTTCAGCTCTGCAAAAGCCAAGAGATTAGCTATCTCTGCTACACCGATGCAGACTTTCCCACAGCTTTACAAGGCATTTTGGCCCCACCGCTTATCTTGTATTACAAAGGCGATTTGCATGCTGCCTTACAGGGCTTTTGCCTGGCTGTGGTGGGAACTCGTAAGCCAAGTGCCTATGGAGTTGAGATGTGCCGCCGGTTGCTTGCTCCCGTTTGCGGTCAAGGGGTTTGCATTGTTAGCGGTTTGGCGATGGGAATAGACACCATTGCCCATCAAACCGCGCTAAGCAGCAAGAGCAACACCATTGCCGTGCTGGCACATGGATTGGACATAGTGTATCCTCCGGGGAACAAGACTTTGGCGGAGAAGATTGCTCATTACGGGGCAGTGGTTAGCGAATATGACCCCGGAACCAAGCCGGATAGATGGAACTTTTCCGACCGAAACCGCATTATAAGCGCGCTTTCGCAAGCAGTGCTGATTGTGGAAGCCCCCTTCGACAGCGGAGCACTATTAACCGCTAATTTTGCCCGCCAACAGGCTCGACCTGTGTATGCTCTGCCCGGCAACATAAATCATCAAAATGCTGAGGGGCCAAATAAGCTAATTCGTGAAGGTGCCTGCATTATCACCAGTCCCGAAGACCTGATGAGTGATCTTGGGCTAAACCGCAGCACCGAAGAGCAGCTTATTTTACTGCCGGAGCTAAATGAAGACGAACAAAAGCTGTATGACATTGTTACCGAGAAAAACAGCGAGATTAGCTTCGACGAACTGCTGCTGCACACCGGACTAAGCTTTGGCAAGCTATCTACCATCCTGCTTAATCTGGAACTGAAAGGCATGCTGGCAAAAAGCAGCGGGAATAGCTTTATAAGGGTTTAGAACTGCAAGGATGCAAGCTTCAGGGCACTACTGATATTAGTAATAGTACAAGCTTCTATTTTCGCTGCCGGTTTGCTTGCCGTTTCTTTCTGTTATCTTACTTATCCAGTTTCCGTTTTCGTCGTAGGTGTAGCGGTAGGTAAGATTATAGCTGCTGTTATTGGCGTAGTCGCTAACCTTTTTTTCTACTAGGTTAGCATGCTCATCGTATGTGTTCTGGCATTTATAGGTAGTAGTTTTCTCCTGGATAATCTGTTCTTCGCTAATGAGGTTTTGGGCATTGAATTTATATTTGAACATGCGGATAAGCTTCTTATTAGGCTCGTAGGTGGATTTTTCTATGTTGTTTCCCGCTTTGTCGTAGGTATATGAAATGTAATGGCTAAGCTTGCCGTCTTTACCGAAGTAGTTTTCCTTTATAGCTTTTCCTGCAGCATCGTAAGTGTATTCTACAGCAGTGCTGGGTTTGTTGTAAAAGTCATGCGCTTGCTTGCGGCTTAGCTGCCCTGAAGCATTGTAGGTGTAGTAATAATAGGTGGTGTTACTTAGCGAATATTCCTTGTGCTTAATCACTTGTCCGGCATCGTTGTAATCGTAATAATCGCCACTGGTTACAAAGCCGTTGTCGATAGTTATCTCATGTGCAAGCAGGTTGTGGTTATCGTCGTAAACATAGCCGTATTCTTCGCTGGCATAGTTCTCGTCACCGCGCCAGCCTTGAATAATATAGCCCTGTTGATCAAATACAAATACCTCTGCATCGGTGATTATGCTTTCCACCATGCCCTTCAATCCCATTTGTTGCCAGTCGTTCTGCGCACCGCACAGAAAGGTTAATGCCATTAATACCATTAAACTTAAGTATGCTTTTTTCAAAATCTTAACCTCATTGTTTAATCAAGATGAATATATTTCTCGACATTAATGCTGTCAAGTGCAAAAAACTGCAACTCATTCCTTTCAGATGTTTTGACCCCTAAACGACACCTCGAATATACAACTCACTGTCCCTTTAGATGTTTTGACCCCTAAACGACACATTGAATATGCAACTATCTCTGCCTTCAGATGTTTTGACCCCTA
>DIMZ01000051.1:0-1780 GCA_002425825.1 Cloacimonetes bacterium UBA5553
TAATAGTTATTTAGGCGATACCCGAAATCATTTATTCTGTTTATCAAGAATGGATATATTGCAATATGCTCTTCACGCTTAAAGACGAAACACGTAGCCTTTCCATCACCATTTGCTTCATACAATTGGTGATAATCAGGAGTGAAGTAAACATCCTGCTGCTCAGGCGGCAGCTTAGCTAAACACTCAATCCATTCTGAGCTTTCTTTCAAAGTAAGAATCATACTGTCAGACATATTTCTTCGGTGCAAATAAAACATCCGCTTGCGTTATCCATGTTTTTTTGCTTTCTGTCATAAACGTACTTGTAACCACATGTGTTACCATGTTGTTTGATGAGCATCCCAAAATCATTGTGCTTCATCCTGGTCAACAGCATGGTGGGCTTTATAGTAGCCGGGGGAGAAGAAAGGCGAACTCACGCTTATATCTAACCTTGAGTATAAATCCGACCAGGCGGGATGGTTTGTTAAAGAATCGATACCTTGTTTTATCATAGTTTCTGTTAAAGCTCGTAATCTTTTACTATTTCATCAAATTCATCTCTAAGGATAGACATCACAACGAAATTCACAAAGTTACCGTTTACATAAGAAGCACGACGGAGAACCCCTTCTCTTTTATAGTTGCATTTCTNNGCCTATGTTATCTTCGTGTACATGTGCCCAAATCCTTTCCAAACCTTTGTCATAAAAAGCATGTTTTAGGATGAGTATTCTAGCGTCTGTGGCATAGCCCTTACCCCAATGTTCCTTCGCTCCAATAAATGTGGGACAATGTCCGGAGCGGTTGTGAAGGTCTATGTTAGTAAGGAATACGCATCCGATAAACTCGTTGGTGTCTTTTAAGCAAATGGCACAACTAACGCTGGTTTTGTCGAATATTTTGTCTTCAATCCATTTCTTCTCGTTTAGTGTGGAAGTAAATAGCTTGGTGCCGCTAAAACTGTATCCAATCTCTTCATCATTACGCCATTTATGCAATAGCAAATGATCTTCTGGTTCCAAAGCTCTAAGATAAACCCGTATTTGCTTTTTCATGTTAACCTCACACTGCTAGGTATATTTACTAATCTTGCCGAAATGTCTTTGGCGATACTCAAATCACCCATAGGGGCACACTTGAACATCTGCAGTTCATTCATCAGTATCCATGCGGGGCGAGTTATAACCCTGGCATCGTTACTGGCTTTCAAAAATGCCTCTCTATGCTCTTCATCAGGTAGTAGGATGGCATTTAACCAATAGTTAGAAATGCAATCCTTTGGCTCAGTTACGAATATCACAGACGCGATTGACCGGAAGAAAGCTTCATACTCGGTTGCTGTTTGCCGTTTACTGGCAATGAACTCAGGAAGCATTTCCATCTGAGCGCAGCCAAGTGCTGCATTAATGTTTGGCATGCGATAATTATAGCCAATCATGTCATGTTCAAACTCCCATGGATGGGGTTTCTTGGCTGTGGTGGTGATGTGTTTTGCCAAGATGCCAAGTTCATCATCATCAGTAATAATCATACCCCCGCCACCGGTGGTGATGGTTTTATTGCCATTAAAGCTAAGAATGCCAATCTTGCCAAAGGTGCCGGTATGCCTACCCTTATAATAGCTGCCGATGGATTCTGCAGAATCCTCCACCATAGCAATGTGATATCGCTTGCAGATATCGGCAATCCTGTCAATCTCGCAAGGGTGACCAAAGGTGTGCATGGGAACACAAGCTGAGATTCTTTGCTTCCCACGAATGTCCGCTAATGGATTATCTGAAGATTGTAAAAAAGG
>DIMZ01000051.1:1801-2007 GCA_002425825.1 Cloacimonetes bacterium UBA5553
GCAGTCTGTTCAATAATGTTACTCTGATCTTGTCCGAATGCCGTATTCGTGTTCATTCGTGATCTCTCATTCGTATAAATTCGCGGTAGATAGTAACAAACACCTTCTTCAATTACAGCATTCTCTTCTAACCATGCCTCAAGCGAACTGGGAGACATACCTAAAGTTTCCCTATCGATATCGACAAATATGGGCTCTGCTCCGCT
>DIMZ01000051.1:2035-4412 GCA_002425825.1 Cloacimonetes bacterium UBA5553
TATAAGATATGGCATTGCAGGTAGCAATAAAGGTAAGCGGTTGGGTGATAACCAGATCACCAGGTTCCACTCCCACCAGCCTTAATGCAATGTGCAGGGCTGCTGTGCCATTTACTGAAGCAATGGCGTACTTTGCTCCGGTGTAGTTCCTGATATGCTCTTCGAACTTGTCCACATACTTACCAACTGATGAGACAAATGTGCTGTTTATGCAATCTTCTACATACTTCTTTTCATTTCCACCAAAATATGGTTCATGAAGGGGTATAAGTTCGCGGTTGGGGTAGAGGGTGCGGATAAAGTCTATTATGGGTGTATAATTCATATATCGTCCACGAATTTCACTAATTTGCACTAATTCACAGAATGAAGCGCTGACTTTGCAAGCTGGTTGTACCGAAGTTAACTAATAACCCAACTTTTAGTCCGGTTGCTTTTAAGTAGTTTAGTATTTGAGAAGCATGATCACTTCCAAACATACACACGGCTTTAAGTTCAACGATAACCTGATCATAGCAGATAATGTCTGCTGTAACACTTACTTAGGATATGTTTTTTGTAAGTGATGTTAATATCCACTTCCTTACGAAATGGAATATCCTGTAACTGGAACTCTATGGCCAGAGCTTCTTGATATACCGGCTCTAAAAATCCACAACCTAATTCTCTATGTACTGCCATGCATGCACCTATAATCTTATAGCATTCATCCTTCAATATCAGTTCGTGATGAATGCTACTCACAGGTTAACCCATTCGTGGAAATTTGTGAAATTCGTGGACTAAACATTATATAAACCGGGCTTGTACTTAGCCAGGTTCTCTGGTTTTAAGAACCACTCAACCGTCCTTTCCAAGCCCTCGCGAATGGAGTATTGGGGCATGAATCCTGTTAAGCTGTGTATCTTGGTGTTATCGCACCACAGTCTGAAAACTTCAGAGTTCTCAGGGCGGATACGCTGTTCATCGGTAATGAATTGAACATCGCTCTGCATTATGTCTTTTATAAGTTCGAGGGTATCCTTTACAGATATCTCGTAGTTCGAGCCGATATTTATGGTTTCGCCAATAGCCTTGTCGCAATTGGCGATGGCTATAAAGCCCTGGCAACTATCTGCCACGTAGTTAAAATCTCTGGTGGGGCTGGTGTCGCCCAGTTTAATCTCTTTCATCCCGGATGCTATTTGGCTGATTATGGTAGGAATCACTGCTCTTGCCGACTGACGTGGGCCATAGGTATTAAAGGGGCGGGCAATGGTTAAAGGAAGCTTAAAAGCATTGTAAAAACTCATCGCAATGGCATCGGCACCTATTTTACTGGCACTATATGGAGACTGGGGCTGTAAGGGGTGCTTTTCATCAATAGGAACATACCTGGCTGTACCATAAACCTCACTGGTGGAAGTGCAGATAATGCGTTTTACACCATTCTCCATCGCCGCCTGGCAGATGTTCAGTGTTCCTTTTACATTGGTGTCCACATAGCTATCGGGAGCTACGTAAGAATACGGAATCGCTATTAGGGCAGCAAGGTGGAAGATAATGTCTACGCCCTTGGTAATATGCTTGCAGAAATGTGGGTCGCGAATATCACCGGACACTACTTCCAGTTCCGGGCATGGGGTCACATCTTCCAGCCAACCCCAGTAGTTAAATGAGTTGTATTGGGATAAGGCTTTTACTTCATATCCCTCTTGCAGTAAAGCTTCTGTTAAATGAGAGCCGATAAAGCCATCGGCACCGGTTACTAATGCTTTCATAATGTTCCTTCCGGGTAGATGTTATATCAATTTGCTGCGATGTTTATCCCTGAAAATGTTCTTGATATATAGCCTGCGCCTTCTCAAAATCATTAATCTGTCCAATATCCAACCAATACTCTTTGATGTTGTAGTGAGTAATTGGCATACCATTGGCAATCATGGTTTTAATCAAAGTATCCATTCCATAGTATGTGTTCTCCGGAATTAAAGCAAGTATCTCTGGTTTAAACACATATATACCTGCTAAAATAGTTGTTCTGATATCAGGCTTTTCTTCTATTCCCGTAACATAATCACCATTGGTGAAGATATTGCCAAACTGGAATGGAGTTACAATCTCCTTAGTGCTAATGGTCAACAGCGATTCCCGCTTATTTGCGAAATCCATTAGTGCTGAGTAATTCAGTTGAGTAAGAATATCACCATTCATCACCAGGAATGGTTCTGTAAGTTGATCTTGTAATAGTTTAACTGGCCCGGCAGTCCCCAGAGGGATTTCTTCTTTGCTTATTGTAAGTTTTATCCCATACTTACTGCCATCTCCGAAAAAGCTCTGAATGTAATCAGACTTGTAGTTCGTTGCCAAAAAAATGTGGTTAAAACCATGGTCTCTT
>DIMZ01000214.1 GCA_002425825.1 Cloacimonetes bacterium UBA5553
TGCCCATATATGAAGCAGTGGATAAGCTGGCAGACGTGGACTAAACAGCAACAATAGCTTTCCCTGGGTGCAATATCCTGAAACCCATTGCCCTGTCTTTCTACATTTATAGGGCCATGACAGGGCTATTCGTGCAGGCAAGCAAACAGTATTAAACACTGGTATAAGGCATGATAGGGTTGCTTGTTTGGGGGGAAGAAGCATGCGGCATTTGTTACTTACTCTCGTAATTGGTTTTAATAATGCATACACGTAGATAGGTGAGCAATAAAAGAATTGACAAGGCTCCGCAGATGAAAAACAAGGTATCCTATAAAAATACTATTTCTAACGGAGTTCGTGAATGAAGAATATTTTGGTGATTGGCGCAGCCGGACAAATTGGCTCGGAGCTTGTCCCTTACCTACGTGAGATTTATGGCGATCATGCTGTTGTAGCCACAGATTGCAATCCCTGTTTGCCCGAAAACATTGTGCAAAATGGCCCATGTGAGAGCTTTGATGCACTGGATGCCAATGCGATGTATGAAGTGGTGCGCAAATACAAGATAGACAGCATTATAAATCNNTCTGCCAAAGGTGAAAACAATCCTCCGCTTGCCTGGAGCATAAACATGGGCAGCCTTATAAATGCCCTGGAGATTGCCCGCCAGACAAAGGGTGCTGTATTCACACCTTCATCAATAGGTGCTTTTGGCCCAAGCACTCCGATGAACAATACCCCTCAGGACACGCTGATGCGCCCCACTACTGTATATGGAATATCAAAAGTAGCAGCCGAGCTTTTGGGGGACTACTATTACCTCAAATTTGGTGTAGATGCACGTGGTTTGCGCTATCCGGGCATTATATCCAATGTAACTCTTCCCGGTGGTGGAACTACAGATTATGCTGTAGAGATTTACTACGAAGCCATTAAGAACAAGTGCTATGAATGCAATCTCAGTGCCGGAACTTTCTTAGACATGATGTATATGCCTGATGCTTTGCGTGCATTAGTAGAGCTGATGGAAGCCGATCCTAAGAAGCTGGTGCATCGTAATTGCTTCAATGTTACTGCCATGAGCTTCGATCCCGAAATGATATCCGCCGAGATTCGCAAACATATTCCCGAGTTCAGACTCGAATATAAGATTGACCCAATAAAGCAGTCTATTGCCAATAGCTGGCCAAACTCTATGGATCACAGTGCTGCTGTTGAAGAATGGGGCTGGAAACCGGAGTATGACCTTAGCTCAATGACTGAAGATATGCTAAAAATACTATCAAAGAGGTTGTAACCATGATAAAAGTTGCCGTTGTCGGTGTTGGACATCTGGGTCAGCACCATGCCCGCAAGTTCCAAAGTATAGAAAATGCCTCATTAGTCGGCATCTATGATCAAAATCCGGCAAGAGCGCAACAGATATCCGAGCAGTTAAATTGTAAGTGCTTTGCCAGCTATGAAGAAATGCTCGCCCAGTGTGATGCAGTGGATATTGCAGCAACAACCACAGCGCATTATGCTCTTGCCAGGCCAGCGCTGTTAGCAGGGAAACATATCTTCTTGGAAAAGCCCATCACCAGTGAAATGGTGCAGGCAGAAGAGCTGCTAAAGATAGCTTCCGAAAAGAACCTGAAGATTCAGGTGGGGCATATAGAACGGTTTAATCCCGTGATACGCGAAATAGAGCACGAGATTGGTGAACCGATGTTCATTGAGTCTCACAGGCTATCCACATTCCATCATAGAGGAACGGATGTGCCGGTAGTGCTGGACTTAATGATTCACGATATAGACCTTATATTGGACTTTGTTCATAGCCCCGTCACAGAGATTCGCGCCAGCGGGGTAGGCATACTTACTCCCAGCATCGATATTGCCAATGCCAGAATTGAATTTGCCAATGGAGCTATAGCCAATGTAACCTCGTCCCGTGTATCTATGAAGCAAGAACGCAAGATTCGTTTCTTCCAAAGGGATAGCTATATCTCGATGGATTTTGTTGCCAAGCAGGTAAGGGTGATGAAGAAGTCTGCCAATATCATGCAGTTCCTGCCTCAATTGCTGATGGGATCTACAGACATAAAGCCAGAGCAATTGGTGGATATACAAGCCATAGACGTTAGTGATAGCCCCAAGGACGCTCTTAGCATGGAACTGGAGTCCTTTATCGATTGCATTGTTAACGATAAAAAGCCAATAGTTGATGGTGTAGCCGGAACCCGGGCTTTGGATATCGCGTTAAAGATTATCAGTCAGATTCAAGCTAAGAACATGTCTCTAAACAAGTAGGAATGGAATTATGAAACAAGTGTTTATTAAAGATATAGCAGAACATGCCGGGCAGGAAGTGTGCCTTAAGGGTTGGGTGCGAAACATACGTCATAGCGGCAAGCTGGTGTTTATCATCCTGCGCGATGGCAGCAGTGAGATTCAGGCGATTGCCTTTAAGCCGGATATGAGCGAAGAAACATTCGAAAGAGCAAAACGGCTCACTTTGGAATCATCAGTTGTTATTACCGGAGTAGCGAAGCCACATCCCAAGAACGAAGCGCAGTATGAGCTATCAGTTAGCAATGTAGAAGTATTTCAGCTTGCAGATGAATACCCGATCGGTAAAAAAGAGCATGGGCCAGACTTCCTGTTATCCAATAGACACCTGTGGATACGTTCTTCCAAGCAGTGGGCATCCGATCTAATACGCCACACTGTATATTTTGCTATCTGCGAATATCTGAATAACAACAATTTCTTCCGCTTCGATTCCCCAATTCTTACTCCCAATGCTTGCGAGGGGACTACCACATTGTTTGAGCTGGAATACTTTGACGAAGGTCAAGCATACCTGTCGCAATCCGGTCAGTTGTATCTGGAAACAGGTATCATGAGCCTGGGTAGAGTGTATGATTTCGGGCCAGTATTTCGTGCCGAAAGAAGCAAAACGCGTAAGCATCTAACTGAGTTTTGGATGATGGATGCCGAGGCTGCTTGGGTAGAGCATGACGAAAACATGCAGATTCAAGAAGAATTAATTAGATATGTTATCCGCAAGGTTTTGGATACCTGTGCCAAAGAACTGCAAATACTTGAGCGGGACATCGACGCGCTGAAAGCGACTGATGCTCCTTTCAAGCGCATGACTCACCATGACGTTATTGAATATCTGCGGGCAAAAGGAAGCGAGATTACGCATGGCAGCGATCTGGGCGCACAAGATGAAGTGATGCTTACCGAAGGTTCGCCTGTTCCCGTTTTTGTGGAGCGCTGGCCAAAAGAGATAAAAGCTTTTTATATGAAGCGCGATCCACAGAATCCTGATCTGGTTTTAGGTAACGACCTGATTGCTCCAGAGGGATTTGGCGAGATAATTGGCGGAAGCCAGCGCGAAGATGATTATGACCTGTTGCTAGCAAGAATGCAGGCAGAAAGCATCCCCATAGACGACTATCGCTGGTTCTTAGATCTGCGTAAGTATGGTTCTGTGCCGCATAGCGGATTTGGTATTGGATTGGAAAGACTGGTAGCATGGATGAGTGGCACACATCACATTCGCGAAACAATACCCTTCCCCAGAATGATTTACCGCATATACCCATGATTAGACCAGAGAATAAGGAGATTAGTAGATGATAGAGAAGTATTTTTCCCAAACTACCAAAGCCATGAAGTCGTCCCTAATTCGAGAACTGGTGGCAGCTACAAAGAACGTACCAGACCTTATATCCTTTGCTGGGGGCTTTCCAAATCCTGCTACATTCCCAAAAGANNCACTAAGCAAGCTATATGCTGAAGTGGTGGCAGAAGAAGGGCGTGACGTACTGCAATATGGAGCCAGTGAGGGCGATGGTCAGCTAAAAGACCAGCTTATCAAGTGGGAAGGTTACAACGACCTTAACCACGACAATCTGGTAATGACAGTAGGGGCTACCAATGCAATATACTATATGGCTAGAACTTTGATAGATGAAGGGGATGTAATACTTTGCGAAGCACCTACCTTTCTTGGTTCATTAGTTGTATTCGATGCTTTGAAGGCTGATGTTCAGGGTATAGCTATGGATTCAGATGGCATAGACCTGAACAAACTTTATGACAAGGTTCACCAACTACGCGAATCGGGTAAGACCATTAAGTTCCTGTACACCATACCAGACTTTCAGAATCCTGCCGGAGTATCCATGAGCCTTACAAGACGCAGAGAGCTGCTAAAGTTCTGTGAAGCTGAAGGCATACTGGTGATGGAAGACAATCCCTATTCCAGGCTGCGCTTCACTGGTGATGAATTACCCACCCTATACCGTATTGCTCATGACGAAATGAATAACCACTCTTTGGTTAGCGAGATTGTGTCATTCTCAAAGATATTAGGCCCCGGTATGAGGGTAGCATTTGCCAAGGGTGAAGCAAGCATGATTTCCAAAATGGTGTCGTGGCAACAGAAGGTGAATGTAACTCCCGATTGTGTAACAGAACGCGTGGCAGCCAGGTTTTTCGCCGGTGGATATATGGAACCACATATAAACAGCATTTGCGAGTATTACAAGCCTTATCTGCAAACCATGCTTGATGCACTTAGTGCAACCATGCCCAGTTATGTGCAATGGACAAAGCCCAGTGGCGGTATATTCCTGTGGTTGTGGTTGCCGGAAGACATAAATGCCGATAAGCTATTCTTCAAAGCTAAAGACCACTTGGTAACCTTTATTCCCGGAAGCAAGTTTTATCCCGAAGGGCAAGAGAAGTTTAACTGCCTGAGATTGAACTTCACNNTACTCCACCATAGATCAAATAAACACCGGGGTTGAACGCTTAGCCAAGCTAATGAGCAGCTTATACAGTTGACAATTTGCTTGGTAACGCTTATATTGTAATGTAACAGCTAACGCTAAAGGAGAAGGATAATGAAAAGAGCAGTTTCTTGTCTTGCCTTGATACTACTTATGTTGCCACTTGCAGCACAGATAGATTTTCCACGCCCCAATCTTAATCCATTTCGTGGAAGCCAAAACAGCCTGAAGAATATAGATAAGATGGCCATGTCTCATTCTATGGGCTTTGAGGCAGGAACAAGCTCTGGTGGTGATGGTTATTATCTATCTCGTTATACCAACCACATTAAGTATAAGTTCAATCCCAAACTTGAGCTGGATCTTGATCTGAACTTTGTAAACTTTGGCAGCATGAATACCCGTAATAAACTCTCTTTCAACGAAGATAATGCAAATAAGCTTATACCCGAGTTTGCATTACGATACAGGCCTACAGACTCTATCAAGATTGAGATTCAAATGAGCCAGGGCGGTTATCAATACCGACCTCGGCGCGCCTGGTATGAATCCTGGTAACCACTAAGTACAAACAAAAAATCTAATACAACCCAGGGAGGAACCCTGAATACAATAGTA
>DIMZ01000008.1:0-7617 GCA_002425825.1 Cloacimonetes bacterium UBA5553
GCAGTAGGCTGAGAGCCATCGCATGTATAATATATCACAGCATCAGGTGAGGCGGACAGATGAACATATACCGGAGCAAAGTATGTGCCACTAACAGGGCTGCCTACCGGTGCTATCGTCTCTTCACCAACCAGTATCTTGGTGCTCATTGTAAAGCTGTTTGGTACTGATAAGGCAGATAGGCGGATTTTCGGATTAGCCACGCCTGTGTATGTGCTGCTAGTGTTATCATCTACAAAACTGTACACACGTGCTATCTCATCAAAAAAGCCATAGTCTCTTCCCAATGCGTCTGTTTTTAAGTAGTACATATCCTGCGTGTAGATATCGGGAGTAGTGGTTTGAGTAACGCAGTTTTCTTCGAAGTATATGCCAGGCCAGCTAACTGTGTCATCCCAGTAATTGCCGTCCCTGTCCCAAATTATCCAGTTGTTAGGATAATCTGCTTCAATTTTTGCCTCATCCACATGATATATTGCCAGGCCGCCGTCGCTTGTTGAAGCACTGCTGAACATAGCGTTATCCAGATTAGCGCTGTCACTCAGGTTTCTTTGCCTGTTCTCCACCAAAAAGAATTCCCGCGTCCCCATAGTGTTGTTTCTCATTTTTACCACATCAGGATAGTAGTTCACACACCTCAAGTCAAACACTTTGGGGCTATCTGTATTCACTTCAATGGGATTAATCCAGCCCAAGAAATAGCGAGACCAGGCGTCCAAATTAATCGGCTTGTTGCGAGCTGTTGTTGAACTCGTGTTAAATATCATCATGGTCATTTGATTCATTGGGCCATTGCCTATCTGCCCGCTGGGGCTATTTGGGTATAGGTCGGGCAAACCCAGAACATGAGCAAACTCATGAACAGTAACAGCTATCTCAAAACCAGACCCATAGTTACCAAGAGAAGGTACTAATGCAGCGTTACCCAGATATTTGCCATCAACAGCATTGCTGTTATATTGCTTAAGAATACGAGTTTGCGGCCAGATACCATTAGGGATGTTACGTGCTCTATCAGGATACACTATCACCGCTCCATCTATGCGGCCGTCTTGATTGTTATCATACTGAGTAAAATCTATAGATGCCCCCAAAGTAGTATAAGCATCTATTATTAAGCTAAATATGTTAGTATTACTGGACGAGTAATAGGCATAGGTTCGGGGCATAGTAACCCAATCATACACATCAAAAATTACATTTAGCTGACCATAGGATTGTTTATCGTAGTATCGCGACACACTTATTCCGCTACCATTTAGTATGAAGTGCTGTTAAATGCCTGGCTTATAGTGGCTTGTGTCTGAGTGGGCATCTTGTCGGTAAACTGAACTAACAACACCGGAATCCTAATCGTTCCACTTAATGGACAAGTGCCCCAGATATTATTAACTGATGAATAACGGTTCTTGGGGGCATTGGCAACCAAGCTCTGTTTATAATTGTCGATGCTGAATCCATGCCTGTATAGTACAGATTCGGGAGGGTAAAATACATCATCTACTCCCAGCATCAGCCCGTGTGGTTCATCCTCAACGTTGTCCCCCGCTAAAGTTATGTGAACAGAAAAGAGCACCAATATAGTTATGAAAACAAACATACCTTGCTTGTAGCATACAATCTTCTTCATAGTTTCTCCAAAAGCCAGACTCTGAATTGTAGCAAACAGCAATCAGCACTGGCTTCAGCATTACAGGTTATCTTAGCACATTCAAATCTGTGTTCCAAGCTGAACATAAAGTACTATAAGTCTAATATCATGCTAATAGATGAAGGTTATTACGTCAAGTAATTTTCTGCATTTACANNTCCAATCTGAACCACAACCAATGGTACAAGAGCGTCTGATACCATAATACGAATTAATTGCGAACCATTAACTGGCTTCAGTAGTAAATGCATTTGAGGTAGTAGCACTAACGGGGTAGAGCCTTGTAAGGAGATTGCTTAATCGGTAAACATAGCATGATTCTTATGGCATCGTTATCAAGAAAGCATCAAGAAATCACACTCTAATTGAGTAGGATTAGCGGTATTTATAACAGCATGTTAGCTGCTTTCCAAGGAGTGGAAGCAGGTTCAAAAATAAAGATTGACAACAATTATGCAGGATTCACAATGCAATTCTCTGTGTTTTTGGCAGTATGGCACAAATGTGAATGCCTTTACGCAAAAGGCTCAGAGGCTTGGCAATTAGTAAACTAAGGAGTTTTATACATGTCTGATAACGATAACAAAGTAGTACCAAAAGCTCGTGCAGGAAGCATACTAAAAGAGCTGAATAAGGGTCTGCAAACCCTTGATATCGAAAACCCATCCATAATTAGTTCTGCCAAGCATTATGCCCTGTATATGAGTATTGCCAAAGAGATTATTGTGTTTGTAGATAAGGAAGCTAGAAGCATATTTATCTCCCCCAATTGGGAAAGCATATCGGGCTACAGCATATCCGAAAACTCCTACAGTCCTATAGACGAAGCCATAATTCATCCCGAAGATTATGAGCATGTGAACCTGATGGTTACGGAGCAGCTAATCTCTGGTCACATGAACATGGACACCGAGTATCGCATCAAGCACAAAAATGGTGATTGGCGATGGTATAAGGCAACTATTATGCCGGTTCGCAACGACGAAGGCGAGATAGAGAGCTTGATGCTGGTGATAGGCGATATCTCGATGAAGAAGGAAACCGAGCAGATAGCCCGGAGTAGCGACGCTAAGTTCAGGCTACTATTTGAAACCATGCGAGAGGGCGTGGTTATTGTGGATAACGACGATATTGTGCAGTTCATAAATCAAAGCTGTTGCGACATATTTGGCTATCAGCCCAAGGACTTGATTGGCAAAGCCGGTAATGAATACCTGATAATTGAAGAAGACAGGCACGTTATTATCCAGAAAAACATAGCCCGCCAACAAGGTGTTCACGATGAGTATGAAGTGCGAGGCAGGAAGACTAATGGTGAACTGATTTGGTTGCAAATAAAAGGAGCTCCGTTATTAGACGAAGACGGCATTGTGATTGGTTCAGTAGGCATTATGAGCGATATTACCGAAAGCAAATCACTGCGTGAACAGCTTCTTGCCAGTCAAAAGATGGAAGCCATTGGCAGACTCGCCGGCGGTGTGGCGCATGATTTTAACAACCTTATGACCATTATTCTGGGTTATAGTGAAGACTTGCTGGATGACCTGCCTGCCGACAGCCCTCTGAAGGACGATGTGCAGGAGATTATAAAAGCCGGTGAGAGAGCTGCTGGGCTAACCCGACAGTGNNCACAGCTTTTGACCTTTGGAAATAAGCAGGTTATGCAGGCTCGCATATTAGATATAAACGAGATTATTCTGGGTTTGAAGCTTACCATTGCGCGACTTTTGGGTGAAGGCATATTGCTGCACTACGATCTGATGGCGCAATCTCCACGGGTGAAGGCAGATAATGCCCAAATCGAGCTAATGCTTATGAATCTGATTATTAATGCCAAAGAAGCTATGCCAAACGGTGGCAGTTTGATGCTGGAAACCAGCAACCTGCAAATAGACGAAAAAGGTAACAGGCACTACCCTAAATTGGCTGCTGGGCATTATGTGAAGATTGTGGTATCCGATACAGGCGTGGGCATGGACGATAATGTGCTAAGCAGGGTTTTCGAGCCATTCTTTAGCACCAAGGAAATGGGTAGAGGGGTAGGCTTGGGGCTATCAACGGTTTATGGCATAGTTAAGCAATTTGAAGGTTATATCTCCGCAAAGAGTAGCCCCGGCAAGGGATCTAGCTTTAGCATAGTGCTGCCAGCCGAATCAGAGCAAGAGCCAAAGCAGGCTTCCAAGCCCAAAGAAAGCAGCTATATGGGCAAGGGTGAGCATATCATGGTGGTGGAAGACGAAAAATCACTGCTATCATACTTCAGCAAGCTTATCAGGAATCTGGGATACAAAGTTACTGCTACGAGCGACAGCAGAGAAGCCCTGGAGATTATAAAGCAAGGCTTGAAGCCGGATTTGCTGATAACAGACGTGGTGATGCCAAACATGAACGGCAGAGAATTGGCAGATAAGATACTTGCCATAATCCCCAATCTGCATGTGCTGTTTATGTCTGGTTATACTGATGATGAAGTAGTGAAAAACGAAGTATGTAACAAGGGCGTCCCCTTTATCCAAAAGCCATTTAACTCTCGTGAGATTGCCATTCAGATAAGAGGATTGCTAGATAGCCACAAGCCAGATAAGCAACAAGCCAGAATACTAATGCTGGATGATGAAGACGGCATTAGAACGCTATTTGAACGAGCATGCAAGAAGCGCGGTCATATCTTTTGCGGTTTTTCCACTTTGGATGAAGCCCTGGCTTCGCTGTCAAACGCTGTTTACGACGTGCTACTTGTGGATATGAACTTGATTGGCATGGATGGAGAGCATGCGCTTAGAAAGATTCGTGAAAGCGGTGTGAATACCCCTGCCATAATCCTTTCAGGAGCCATTCATCCCGAAATGAAAGAGAAGCTACAATCTTTGGGAGTTGTAGATACGGTAGAGAAATCATTCGACAACCAACCGTTGTTGCAGTTCATAGAAGGCATGATTGGGGGACGTGGCTAAGGCTTAGGTTGGGGGAGCTTCGTTTACTACCAGCCAGTATAGTCCAAGGCTGTTTACTGCTTCCACAAACTGGTTAAAATCAACCGGCTTGCGGATATAGCTATTGGCACCAAGGTCGTAGCTGCTGTTTATGTCTAGCTTCTCGCTGGATGTGGTAAGAATGACAATAGGTATTCTGCGGGTTCTATCGTCACTACGCAGGGTTTTTAAAACGGTTAATCCATCCACCTTGGGCAGTTTTAGATCCAGCAAGATGAGAGCGGGCAACTGACCCCCTATCGTAAAACAATCATTCAGAACATAATCCAGTGCTTCCTTGCCGTCTTCTTTTACCACCAGTTCGTTGGCGATGCGGCTTTTACTTAAAGCCCGCTTTGTTAGTTCAATATCGCTTGGGTTGTCTTCTACCAGTAAGATAATCTTGTTCATTATGCCTCCATGCCCAGGGTAAAGAAGAAGGTGGCACCATTATTTGGGCTGGTTTCCACCCAGATTCTTCCCCCATGCCTGCTAATAATCCGCTTAACTGTTGCTAAGCCTACTCCGGTTCCGGGGAAGTCTGATGCCTTGTGCATCCTTTGAAAAGCTTCGAACAGCTTTGCCGCATAGGTCATATCAAAGCCTGCCCCATTATCTCTTACATATATCACATTCTCTTTGTCTATAAACGTCTTGCCAAATTCGATAACAGCGTTATCGGTTTTACTGCTGAATTTCCACGCGTTTTTGATAAGATTGGTAAGCACAATCTCCAGCAGATTGGCATCTCCCGTTACAACAATATCTGCTTGAATAGTTGTATCCACCTTGCGCTCGGGATACTCCTCGCGTAACCGGTGAATAATCTGTGTTGCTATATCCGATAAATTCACGGGTGTGGGGCTTAATTCTGCCTTGCTAATTTGTGATAGCTTCAATAAACCGTCAATTAACTTGCTCATCCTGTCGGTTTCGTCTATCACGCGTTCCAGATACAATCTTCCTTGCTCGTCCAGCTTATCGTTATAGTCCTCTGCCAGAGCAGTGCTCCATCCGGCTATGCCCCGCAAGGGAGAGCGCAAGTCGTGAGATACAGAATATGAGAATGCTTCCAGTTCCTTGTTTGCCACAGCCAATTGCTCGGTTCGCTGTAATACGCGTTGTTCCAGCTCTTCATTTAGCTTCTTGTTTGCCGTGTCGGCTTTCACGCGTTCGGTAATGTCGTCGTAAATAGCTATTATCTCGCCAGAATCCAGCTTCACCACATAGTTATCCAACCAATACTCCAGCTCATCGCCAATGTAGTTAAAGGTCTCAAATCTGGCAGGCCTGCCAGTTCTGTTTACCCTTACAAACTGAGCAAACAAGCCCTTTTCGATAACCTGTGGGAAGACGTCGGTAACTAGCTTGCCCACTATGCTATCGTGCTTCGAATGTGTAATGCTTTCTCCTGCTGCGTTTATGTCTTTTATAATAAAGTTGCTGCCGTCTTCCAGGGCTTGATACAGCGATACGCCATTGCTCATGTGTTCAAATAGCTCGCGGAAGGTGGCTTCACTTTCCCGCAATGCTTTCTCCGCCTGTTTTTGGCTGGTGATATCGCGTATAATATGCACCGTTCCAATAAGCTGGTTTTCTTCATCCAGAATGGGATCGATTGATAAAAACACCCAATGCCCGTCCATAAGCAGCTCTGCAATTGCCCGTTTCTTGCTAGCCAGCACTTCCGGCAAGGGACAGTCTTCAATGGGTTTATTGGAGCCGTGCATAATTTTCCAGCAGCTATTCCCGATTATCTGCGCATAATCTACCCCAGTGGTATCGGTTATCGCTTTATTTGCACGGATTATGCTTGCATTCTTGTCTAAAAGTAGTATGCCGTCGCTAATGCTGTCAAAGGTAGTTTGCCATTGTCTGGCTATGGACTGATAATCTTCCTGAAGCTTCAGTTTATCTTGCTCTAGTTCAATTTGTTGCAGCATCCATTCCCGGTCTCGCTTGCGTTGATAACCCGCAGCCAATTGAGTAAGTACGATCACCAGCAGCAATCCGGCAAGTGAGAATATCACCGCCCGTTCTCGGAAAGAGCCATACACCTCGGATTTGTCAATCTTAACTACTGCATACCAGGGTGTGTCATACACTTGNNCCTTGTCTGATGGCTGAGATTACCTTTTTTCCCCTATAATCAATGCCTTCCCAAATGCCTTCTTTGCCCATAACTGCCTTAGCAGCAGGAAGCTGAGGGAAATCCGCTATTCTATACTTGAGGTTAAGGGCTGCGTTTTTGGTGTGCCGCAGGTCATTAAGAAACGTTACGAAATCACCATCTCTACGCACCAATAAGGTCTCTGATGTTTTTCCACTTACCAGCCACGAACGCACCATAGGATACAAATATACCTTCGGGTCTATCTGGATAAGCCAAACTCCATGCGGCTTATGCATAGGCTTATCGGGATCCATAACGGGTATCCACTTAGACATAAAGATATAAGAGCCTACATTGCCTTGGTCATCATAATCTCTGTGTAAGTCTGCGGTTACTATGGTTCCGGTTTCCATGGCAGCATCAAAGAATTGGTTGTGTAACTGCGAGGGAGCTGTCCTTCCCGCTGGTACAGACAACACCATCTCACCGCTCTCATCCAGTAAAGCCAGCCAGGAATAGTCCGCTGGGCTAAAATATACCTGCATCCATAGTTTTAACTGCTTGCGCAGATTTGCGTCGGAGGTATTCTCAAGAAACCTGGCAGCCATACTTTGCAACAAGGGAGTATTGAACATCTGATTGGCATCCTGAACCCGCTCAGAATACCAATTGGCAATGTGAGTAACCTTGATATCCGCAACCGATAGCAGCTCTTCTTTTACCTTTTGTTCAAGCTGACGTCTTTCGTAAGTGAGATACATGGCTACCAATACACCTATAGCAATTACTAATAGCAGAAACACAGGCAGTGCATACCTGTTTTTCCTGTTTACCGGTGTCGGTGTTTCTGCAGTATCCCTGGTAAGCGAACCTGAATTAAT
>DIMZ01000008.1:7637-7777 GCA_002425825.1 Cloacimonetes bacterium UBA5553
TCATTACAGTATTTCGAGCTACATTCAATATACTAGGCTATGTGTATTGTGTCAACATAAATATGCGCTTCGAGCAGTGATAATAAAGCTTAGCTAAACTATCAAAAATATCACTGGACAGATAAACCGCTCCAAGCTCC
>DIMZ01000008.1:7798-9848 GCA_002425825.1 Cloacimonetes bacterium UBA5553
AATATTGATCAGGATGGTAGCGACCTTAGCCATGAAAACTTCAGCGAAGCGAAGTAAAAGCATAATCCGCACAGCATACAGGATATCTATCCTTGAGGGTATTTTTGCCCAGATTTATGGTAATCTTGCTCAGATCGGCTCATCATTCATCACCAAACTACTGGTGATAATGGGGGCTTCACCTATGCATTACAGCCTCCTAAGTGCCCTGGGACAGGTCTCTGCCATCTGGCAACCCTTGGGCGTGGCAATTACCCATCATCTGCACCGCCGCAAGATGGCATGCATTTGGATTACTGCAGCCGGGCGCATCCTAACACTGTTTTTGGGATTAGCCCTCTTATTCCCGCTGCGTTATCATGGCATCTGGTATGTGCTTATCCTGCTTGCCGTTAGTGCCGGGTTGCAGTCTATGGGTGCCAATATATGGATTGCCTGGGTTAGTGATCTTATCCCCCTAAAGATTCGGGGTAGGTTTTTCTCCAAACGCAATCAAATTCTTATCAGCGTAGGTTTGGTAGTAAGCTATATCCTAAGCTTCCATGTAGATTTATTTGAGCCAAATGCAGGCAAACTCGGACAAGCCTATGTAAACCTGCTTAATGCCAGTAGCTTGTTCAGTCCCGAAAATCAGGCTTGGTTTCTGGCTGGTATCTATGTATTTGCCACCATCATCGGCATTGTCGGGCTGTTCATTCTGGCACGTCAACCGGAAAGAGCAATGCAGGATAACGGCAAGCAAGGACTTCTTGCCCGCTATCGTGAGCCATTTAGAGACAAAAACTTCCGTCTGCTGCTAATCTTTGGCATCTGGTGGATGCTGGCAATAGGCGTTGGCAGCCCCTTCTGGGGGCCGTTTATGCTTAAAAAACTCTCCATGAGCCTGTTTGAGATGCAGCTTTATGGCACTTTCCACATGGGGGCATCGCTGCTATCCTTCCGCTTTTGGGGCAAGTTCATCGATAGATTTGGCAACAAATCTGCCATGAAAATCTGCGTTGCTTTAGGCGGTCTAAATCCCGTATTCTGGCTGTTTACCTCAGCCGGAGCTTATGGAATACTGTGGTTCGAAGCCATTATTTCTGGATTTATGTGGGCTGGCACTGGCTTGGTGACCACGAACTTCGTGCTTAGCATCGCCAAAAAGGGTAAGCAACAGGTATATTCAGGTTTGTACGCCGCCATCACCGGCTTTGCCATGATGTGTTCAACCCTTGCTTCTGGCATCTTCTATCCCGGAACTATGGATATTGGCATCAGAGTGCTGGAGCCCGAGCAGGTTATCTTCGGCATCGGCAGCATCATGCGTTGGCTGGCAATAATTCCCCTCTTCTTTGTGATGGAGCAGCATAGCACTCCCCTGCGTAAAGCCCTGTCCGCCTCGATATTATACGCCACTGCCAGAGTCAGCGGCTATTGGCAAAACCTTTTCAAGCGCATCTAAGCTATTACAAAGTGATTGCTTATCATGCTTTGTTTGTGCTGGGTGTTTATTCTCAGAAGATAGCAGCAACCTATGGATTGGGAAAGATGCTTATCCAGTTAGGCTCCACCAATTCATCCACACCATAACCGTGAAACTGGTTGGTGTCACCCTCGAACCATATCTTGGTGCCTTCTCTTAGCTTGTTAGCGTCAGTAGCAACCGCCATGATCATCTTATAAGGTGACACATATACCATCTGGTTTGTATTCACGTCCTTCAGTTTATTCACCATCTCGGTTGTATAAAGCGTAGTTTCTTTCCAAGCGATGGCAAATTGCCATTTAGCCGCCACTTTATCCTTTATTCCTGCTTCGACTATGGCATTTTCGGTGCTTATACCGCTGATACTGCCATTGGTTTTCCAATAGTTATCCACGGTATTGCGCAAGGCTTCCAGGGCAAGTTTTCCTTCGGCTGCGCTTTTATTCCTAAGGTAGTTATTGTAACGGGGGATGAAGATGGCTGCTAATATAGCCAGAATTATTACTATCAGCAATGCTATTACCAGTTTTATCCTGGTAGAGCTGTGTTTTGTAGCTTCTTTATTCATTTAGTTCTCCACAG
>DIMZ01000008.1:9879-11478 GCA_002425825.1 Cloacimonetes bacterium UBA5553
AGAGTCAGCAGCGAGTTAGGCTAACTTGTTGGGCTAACTTTCATATCGTTATATCTCACCTTCCTTCCTAGTAAGATATCGTTGCGATACGGTTGCGATACCCTGCGATTTGCTGGGAGGCGCAACGGCATCGCAACGATATCTCAGTATGTAAGGTTTATGCTTGATACACCTTATCTTCAGCACACATGATGAAGTAGTGATGAAGTAATGAAGTAATGTCTTGGAATGATGTCACTACTCCAATGATAGTGGTTTCGGAGTATAAAAGAGTCGTATAATGTATGGGGATGGGTATTGTAAACCGGAAAGGCTTGTGTTTGGCACAGAGCCCGGCTCACCGTGGTGTTGCAGATAGGATTTGGCAGTATGAAAAAGATTTTGCTTGACTGCTATATGGCAGATTCTTATTATTGAAATACTATAAATATTCCATAACTGGAGGTTCAAGATGTTTTTAACCGGTGAGCAACTGAAAAAGGTGTTCCTGAAAGCCAAGCATGAACGCTTTGGCATCATTGCTTCAAATGTTGTATTCGATACCCAGATAAGGGCAATCGTGCCAGGCTATGCTGCTGTTAGCTCCGATGGGCTGATGCAGATGAGTGCCGGTGCCTGCAAATATGCCGCAGGCGCGTCGCAAGATATGTATGCCGGAGCCAGACTGATATCCACTATGATAAAAACCTTCGCAGCCCAGTTCTCTAATAGCGGTGTGGGCTTGCATATAGACCATGCCACGCCAAACTATTTCGATTTTATAAAGTACTGCGTGGAAAACCAGCTTGTTACTTCGGTGATGATAGATGCTTCCAAAGAAGACCTGGAAGAAAACATCCGCATTACCAAAGAAGTGGTGGATTTGGCGCATAAACACGGCATAATAGTAGAAGGCGAAATTGGGCACATAAAAGGCACCGAGGACGAGATTGTGTCCGATACCGAACTTTACACCAAGCCCGAAGAAGCCCTGGAATTTGTAAAACGCACCAATGTAGATTTGTTTGCCGCATCGGTAGGCACCAATCATGGCGTTTCCAAAGGCGAGAACATAGTGCTGCGTATAGACCTGATAAAAGAGATTGATGATCTCTTGATAAAGAACGGGGTAGAGCGCGGTTTGGTGCTGCATGGAGCTTCTGGCTTAACCGATGAGCAGCAGATTACCGCCATTGCCAATGGCGTGGTGAAGATTAACAAAGACACGCACTATCAAATGGATATGGCAGTAGCCACCCAGGCATTTTGGGAAAAAGAAAAGTATGCCATCGTCTGCCCACCGGACATAAACCCCACTGCCTATATCCCCAATAAAAGCAAGTTCGACCCGCGCAAATGGCTGGTTAAAGGCGAAGAAGCAATGCAAAATACCGTGATAGGCTTTTGTAAGGTAACCGGTAGCGCAAATAGCAGTATTCTGATCTGATAACATGTTAAAAACCACTTACAATTGGGACCCTGAAGCTGACCTTTGCTTATACCAAGGGGATTGTTTGGACTTGCTTAATTCCATTCCTGATTCAACAATTCAGTTGGTAGCAACTTCTCCTCCCTATAATATAGGGAAAGAATACGAGAAGAAACAACCAATTGAGGATT
>DIMZ01000008.1:11526-11744 GCA_002425825.1 Cloacimonetes bacterium UBA5553
AGCGTTACATTAAGTGGCAAGAGAAGATCATAAGTGAATGCCATAGAGTGCTAAAACCATGTGGAAGTATATGTTGGCAAGTGGGAAATTATGTAAATAATGGAGAGATTATCCCCCTTGACATGATTTTATACCCAGTCTTTACTAAGTTGGGCATGAAACTAAGAAACAGAATTGTTTGGCACTTTGGTCATGGTCTCCACGCTTCGAAACGATTC
>DIMZ01000008.1:11771-13338 GCA_002425825.1 Cloacimonetes bacterium UBA5553
AGATATGAGGTCGTATTATGGTTCACTAAATCGGATGACTATGTGTTCAATCTTGATCCGATACGTATTCCACAGAAGTACCCTAACAAGAAGCACTTTAAGGGAACTAAAAAGGGCGAACTATCCTGCAATCCATTGGGAAAAAATCCATCTGACGTTTGGGATATTCCCAATGTAAAATCTAATCACATAGAGAAAACTGAGCATCCGGCTCAATACCCGGTTGAGCTTATTGAGCGATTAGTCTTAGCATTAAGCAATGAAGGAGATTGGGTCTTTGACCCGTTTATGGGGTCAGGTAGCACTCAAGTAGCTTCGATTATACATAACCGCAAGGCTAGTGGAGCGGAGATTTACTCCCCATATTTTAACATTGCCAGTGCCCGTCTACATCAAGCAGAATTAGGGACTCTTAAGGTAAGGCCATTCGACAGGCCAGTTTATGATCCTGATAATCCGTGTCCTGTTCACCCAAAGGTGATTGATATAAATGGCGCTACAGAGCATCAAGCTGTTTTAGAACTATGACTTAGGAATGTTATGAATATCATTTATGAATACTCACATCTTGGCGGGATTGAAATCATGAAGGTTAGATATCCTGATCTTTGGGAAGAAGTCCGAACTGCAATCCAACGAGTGGAACCTGGAAAGCCTAAAGTCAGCAATGAAAAGACCATGAAGGGTAGACTACTTGTCTCCCCAACAGACATGAATAGACAATTTAAAGCAATTTTTACCGATCTTGGTTATGCAGAACTCAGAGATACTTTCTCAATCAAGTTAGACAACTCTGATTATCAGATTAATGGGTGTTATAAACAGGTTGACTTCACAAAAGACAAAGTACTTATTGAAGTTCAGTTTGGCAAGTATCCATTTATGTTTTATGACTTGGCCAAGTTTCAATACTTCTTTAATGAAAACAAAGCAGATGTGGGAATTGAGATTGTCCCTTGCCATCTACTACACAAAATGATGTCAACAGGTGTGTCATACGGTGAACAGCTTATCAATGATATTGAAAGGTTAAAGAGGCATTTTCCTGCTGTTCCTGTAGCTGTGTTACTAATTAATCAATGAATAAATAGTAAGGAGAACAAAATGACAAACATCGCAATTAATGGATTTGGGCGCATTGGACGCCTTGTAATGCGTGTGATAGCCAGCAAGCATCCTGAATTGAATGTGGTGGCAATAAACGATTTAACCGACCCCAAAACCCTGGCATACCTGTTCAAATACGACAGTGTGCACAAGATATTCCCGGGTGAGATTAGCCATACTGAGGATTCGATAGTAATAAATGGCAAAAAGATTCGCATCTTTGCCGAACGAGACCCCGAAAATCTGCCCTGGAAAGACTTGGGTGTGGAACTGGTGGTGGAAGCTACAGGCCTCTTTACCTCCAGGGAAAAAGCATCAAAGCACCTGAAAGCCGGCGCAAAGAAGGTGGTCTTAACCGCCCCTGCCAAAGATGAGATTGATGCTACTATTGTGATGGGCGTAAACCACAGCAGTCTGAAAGCAACAGACCTGATTGTGTCCAACGCTTCCTGCACCACCA
>DIMZ01000008.1:13362-20612 GCA_002425825.1 Cloacimonetes bacterium UBA5553
CCATTCACAGCTACACCAACGATCAGAAGATATTAGACCTGCCGCATAGCGACTTGCGCCGAGCCAGAGCCGCGGCAATGAGCATGATTCCTACGTCCACCGGTGCAGCTAAAGCCATAGGATTGGTAATCCCGGAGCTAAAAGGAAAGCTGGATGGCGTGGCAATCCGCGTTCCCACTCCAGATGGCTCATTGGTGGATCTCAGCGTAAATCTGGAAAAAGAAGCCAGCAAGGATGAGATAAATGCAGCCATGAAAGAAGCTTCTGAAACCTACTTAAAGGGATATCTGATGTATTCCGACGAACCCATTGTATCCATAGATATAGTAGGTAATGCCTATTCGTCTATTTTCGATGCACCTACCACCTATGCCAAAGGCAAGCTGGTGAAGATATTTAGCTGGTATGATAACGAATATGGCTATTCAAACCGGGTGGCAGATTTGCTTAACTATATGGGCAAGCTGTAGAAACTATAGTTTGCGTAGATATACAAAAGGCGGAAATCACTTTCCGCCTTTTCTTATAGGTTTGTGTTTATTGCATTATTTCATTAGCATTATCTTGCGGACATAGTCCTGATTACCACCGGTCATTCTAAGGGTGTAGATGCCGCTGCTTACGCTTTTTCCGCTATTGTCTTTACCATTCCAGGTTTGTTTGTAATTGCCTTTGGCATAGTTGCCGTTAACCAGTTCACGCACCATCTGACCACGTGAGTTGTATATCACTATTCTCACCTGTGCATCTTTGGCAATGCCAAAGCTGATGGTGGTGCTGGGATTGAAGGGATTTGGATATACGCTGTTTATGCCTTGCACCACAGGAATATCGGGGCTGGATGTTCCCGGCTGGCTATAGCTTACCATTACGGGGCCAAAGTAGTCATTATGGCCTGTTAATTCCTGACTTTCCAGCCAATAGTAATAGATGCCTGTTTCTGGCAAACCGGAGTCGGTAAAAGTGTACACCTGAGCTTGTGAGGTGTTTGTGGCAGATATGAGCCCGCTAATCACGGTTGCGTGTTGTAAATCGTTGGCATCGCTTCGGTATATGCGATACCCGCTTAAGTTGCTTTCAGTTTGAGTAACCCAATTTAGCTNNTAGCTGTATATAATTGTAAGCATTAACTGCTGCATTGAAAGCACTAAGCTGAACAGGCAGGGTTATTTCATCCATGCCTATTTTGAATACTCCCTTGCTGGGATCAAAGGCATAGGCAACGGTTATAGAGCGGGGATTGCCGGTTGTGTATGATATAGTGCTTAGTTTGTTTGCACCATAGAACACGGCAGGAGGAACCAATGACCAATCATAATTGTCGTCATCTGCACTGAGCCAATAGAAGGTGATGGTTTTGGTTCTATTTGCTGCGCTGGCATCGTTTATTGTGCCATTCATGCTCCATTGTCTATTCACAAATTCTGGCATGAGAACCGGATTAGTCATGTTTAGCGAATAGTCATCAATGTTATATCCGGTGGGAGGGAACTCAATGTATTTCACGGTTGGTGAATATACGCCATCGGTACCAATGGTAGTGCCAATCCCTCCGGAATATGTTCCGTCTAACACGCTAAACACGTTGTTTACTACGATGTTGTTGGTTAGGGTAACATTGGTGGGGTTGTTTATGGTCAAATTTGCTACTTCGAAAGTGAAGTATTCACCGGTTTCCTGTGCGGAAGTACCATTGTAGATTAGCTCGGAATTAGCTCCGAATACTACAGTGGCGTTTTGCTCCACATAGAAGATACCTGTTACCATTAGTGTGCCATTAACGGTTAAATCGGTGCCAATGCCATTGCTTACATCTAAGGATGTTCCCGAAGCTATGGTTACTTGTCCGCCTTCGTTAATGGTTGTTGCGTCTATAATCACGTGTTGGTTTACAGTAATGGTGTGGGTGTCTAATACAGATATTGTTATGGAATTGGCGCGGTCGGGGGTTACTACAGCGTTACTCCAGTCCACGTTGTTGGAAGAGTATTCCCAGGAGCTGGTGGGATTCCAGTTGCCTGTTTGCTTGCTGCGGTAATAAAACTCGAATGTAGGGCTGGCAATGAAGAAGGGATAGCCGTCGTTAATAAGGGCATTAATGTTCCAGATATTGGTGAAGTCCCAGTTGGTGAAGGTGCTTTGGGTCTTCATCTGGGTAGTGGTTTTGCCTGTTCCACCGGGAGAGGTGCTGAAGTTACTGGTTTGGGTATCCCAGAAGCAATCTTCGCAAGAGCCTGTGGAGTTGGTTCCACCTAAGCCGGGAGGAAGGGATCCCGATGTTCTGCCAACCAGACCGCCAATGCCGCCTTCATAGTTTGGCAATGGTGTTCCGGGGGCTATGTTGCGAACTACTGTGCCGGTGGAATAGCTTCTGAATATAGCACCACCAATGGTACAACCTGCCACGCCGCCTACACGGTCGCCGCCTGTTACTGCACCGCGGGCAAAGCTTTCCTGGGTTATACCGTTTTCGTTACAGCCAACCAAACCGCCATACTTTATATTAAAGGGATTGTTTATGCCCGATGAGCCAACCGGGTCATTGGGATTGGGGGTGTAGTTTGTAGGATGGGTGGAGCTTACATCCACTTTTGCCCAGCTTAAGCGGATAACTGGAACACGCTGCTTGGCATTGCTGTTGTTAGCTCCAACCAAGCCGCCTGTAGCACCAAGGCCCTTAACTGTGGCAGTGCCGCCTCCACTTGTGGTGGCATAACACTGCTCTATATAAACAGTGTAAGAACGTGCCGGAGTGGTATTGGGAAGAAGCACCCTACCCACCAGTGAGCCTGTTGATCTGCGACCGGTTACATTGGGATTCAGCAAACCAAGCTTTTTTATGTAAACATGATAGTCATTGGCTGTTGTGCTGCTTCCGTTGGCAAGATAGCCAAATAGTCCCACAGCGTCTTCTCCGTCTGAGGGGTAAACGTTATCGGCTGTAGGTGAAGCACCGCGATTTATATATAGATTACTAATAGTTTTATCGTTGCCGTCATAAACCCCATGGAAAGGAGTAGAGGCACTACCAATGGGTTGCCAGCCTTTTGCCGATTCCCACATTTGCAGCCAATATGCTCCATTGCTGGGGTTTATTGAATTGGTTGCCTGAATGCAGATATAGGTATATTGCACCGATCCGGGAGTGTATTTAACGTAATCTCCCACAGCATAAGACGTGCCAGATGCCCATACACTCACCTTTGCAGGGTCTGTGGCTTCCAGATTCAGGTCTGCCGTTTGACGGTAGTGGCTGCCCAAGTAGCTGGTTCCTCTAATGTTATTCAGGTGGATAACGGAGGAAATGAGATAGGGATTGGCAGATGTTCCTGCGCCACCGCCAAACTGGGCATAGGCATTGCCAGCAGAGATGGCCATTATCAGTAGTAGTATTACAATATGTAAGAATCTGATTCTTTCCATAATAAAGCTCCTTGTATTGGTCTTTTATCTATGTGTCACTAAGTTCATTACACCCTTAAGCCGAGTGCTATTCATTATCTATGTCTCTATTAATAGAATAAACAACCAGGCGTACATGTCAAGTTTTTAATTCTACCAGCGCCCAAACGGGCAGCACAAAAAAGCCACTCACGAATGAGTGGCTTTAACAGACAGTGCTATCTATTGTTTAGTAGCGACGTTGAAATCTGTTGCGATTGAACTCGGCTTTTTTGGCTTTGCGGCAGTCCGGGCAGCGTTGCGGCTGNNCGTTCTGAAGACCTTTTTCTTTGTAGAATTCTTGTTCGCCATCGGTGAATACGAATTCTTTTGAGCAGTCCTTGCAAACTAAAGTTTTGTCGGCCATGGGTATCTCCTTATTTTTCGGGATCGAACATTCTGGTGTGAGGCTCTCCCGAAACATAAGGAATAGGCTCAAGGGAATGTCTAATCGCATATGGTGTCATTTAACTGCGTATCTCATTTTCTGTCAATACATATTTTTAGAAACTTGTCTTATCCACGAAATTAAAACCATCAATAAGCATGGTTGGCACACTTACGCTGGATGAAGCAAGTTCTGTGGCACCAAGTGCTAAGATGCGTCGCGTGGCATCGTGAGGTATCTCGTTGAAACGCAAATTATTTATTGCATGCTTCACCTTTCCATCCTCAAAATACAATACTCCATCGCGGGTCATGCCGGTTAGTTCACCGGACTTGGCATCCACGGTGCGGATATACCAGAAGCGGTTTATTATCAGGCCTCGTGGAACCAGCTTCATCATATCCTCCTCGCTGGCATTGCCTCCGGGGATATACACATTGAACACACCGGCAGGTTTTGCTCCCACCTTTTTCGCCCAATAGCGATTGGTGGGCATATTCTTCAGTACGCCATTTTCCACCCAGGCAATCTCCTCAGCGGGATATCCTTCGCCGTTATAAGGCGAGGCGGCAAGCTCGGGGTGGTTAAGCGTGGAATACCAGCTAAATTTCTCACCAAAGAACTTTTTGCCAAGCTGATCTGTAAAAGGAGTAAAGCCTTCATCGCTCTGGCGGCGGTTCATCATCCAGCCCATAAACCACATCAGTTCCTGCAAAGCTCCGGGACGCAGGATAACGGCAATCTTCTGTGGCTCAAAGCTCTGCATGCCTTCCAGTGACCTTGCCTGCGCTGCCAATCTGCTGAAATCCCGTTCCAGGCTAAAAGGCGCAAAGCGTTTGGCATCATAATCCACCTTGGTTTCCACGCTGCCTTTCTTCAGTGTCATGGAGTGACCGAAATTGGTTGATTCATTGCTACCAACAAAGCCGTTTTTGGTAAACATAAAGCTCTGCCCATAGTGTTTCTCGGTCATACCGGATACCGTGGCATCAATCGCCTTGGCTTTGTCTATAGCCTGTTGAACAATTTCCACCATTTGTGCAGGTTGCAGGTTTTTGGTTTCCTCATCGCAGTTATCCACTTTGGGCAAACTTGCCTGCCCGGCAGAAGGCATAAATTCCGGGTCTTCGGGAGCCAGACGGGCAATATCCTCTGCGGTTTTTATAAGGTATGCCAGACTTTGCTCATCGTTCTGGTTAATAGTGCAGCTACCAGACTTGGTGCCAAAAGACACATTAAGGCTGATATCCAGTTTTTCTCCTGCCATGTGCTGAGTTATGCCATTTTGGGCAAAGCGGGTTTGATGGCTATCCCAGTTGCTGATGTGCAGAGAATAATCATCCGCACTGCAATGCTTCTTTATGTATTCTGCTATTCTTTCGATGTTCATTGGGAACCTCCTACACGGATATTGCGGAATCTTGCAGGCGCAGAGCCGTGGGTCATGCGCGCGCTTTGGCTGGGCTGTCCCTTTCCGCAGTTCACTACGCCAAAGGGCTGCCAGAAACGCTGGTCACAAATGGCATCGCAGCTATTCCAGAATTCCGGATTGCAAGATTTGTAGATAACTTTCTTTAGCGGGCGGAACAGCTTACCGTTCTTTATCTCCCAAAAGAAATCGCCGCCAAACTGGAAGTTTACGCGGTGCTGGTCTATAGAGAAGCTGCCTCTGCCCTGAATATACACACCATCTTCTGTATCGGCAATCAGCTCACCAGGAGTTAAGGGCTTGGTGCCCGGCAGTAGATACAGATTGGGGATGCGGTTAATTGGCTGATCGTAGTAATAAGTTGCCCGGTTACATCCGCGGGAGTAATTCAAGCCTATTTCCATGGCGGTGTCACGCGTGTAGCCATATTCGTTCAGAATGCCGTCTTTTATTATGTGCCACTTCTGTCCCGGAACACCATCATCGTCAAAACCGTGCGTAGCCAATCCTTCTGCCAGAGTGTTATCCCCAACGAAGTTCACTATCTCGCTGCCATATCGGTAGTTCTTCAGCTTTTCGGGTGTGGCAAATGATATACCGGCATAGTCAGCTTCCCAGCCCAGCACACGATCGAGTTCGGTGGGGTGTCCCACGCTTTCGTGCATGGTAAGCCCCAGATGATTGGGGTCAAGAATCAGGCTGCGGCGTTCTTCGGGTCCCAGCACATCGGCTTTTACTTTTATAAGGGCTTCCTCGGCAATCTGTTTGGCTTTGTCTATCAGGTTCAGGCTTTCTATCCATTCCCAGCCCACAGCCCTGCCACCTTCATCAAAGGTGCGGCTTTGGCTGTCGCCACCCAAGACTGCCGTCGCGATAATCATGGGGTCTATAAACTGGGTAGTGATGTCCAATCGGGTTCCCAAAGTGCTGGCAAACAGCTTTTCATCTTTGTGGATCACCAGATAGAACACCGCCTGTTTTATGCCCTCATACGCCATCATGGTGCGGTTAACTTCCATCATCAGTTCCACCTTTTCGTGCAGGGGAACGTCTAATGATTCTATCTTAACCGGAGTTTTGTAGCTGGCAATGTAGCTACGTTCCGGTGCCAAACGCAGTTTTTTGTTCTTGTTTACTGAAGCCGAAAGCGCGGCAATCTCCACAGCTTTCTGCACGGTGGCAAGCACAGCTTCGTCGCTGAATACGTTGGAATGGGCAAAGCCCCAGGCTCCATCTTTGAACACACGTATCCCATAGCCATATAAAACTTCGGTATTGGTGTGTTTAAGCGATAGGTTTTGCAGGTAAATAACCTGGTCGGTGGTTTTTTGAATGCGGATGTCGGCATATTCTGCCCCAAGGCTTGCCGCTGCATTCATTGCGAGATCGAGGTATTTCATATCGTCTCCTTTTGGTATTATCTTCAAAGCATATTAAGGGCACTAATTATCATACCGGTGAATTGACCGATCAGGATGGCGGTTATCACACTCCATGATGCGGCGATGATAAGAAAAGCACGGGCGAAATTGCGACGGTTGGGATTGTCGGTATTGCCAAACGCCCAGATTAGCATCACGATTATGTTGGCAAGCGGGAGTATGCAGATTACCATCACTATCACCCAATCCATCAGGCTCATCACCGGGGCAATGTCACTATCCGGGATTATGTGCGAGCTGTTGCTGCTTTCTGAAAACCTGTAATTGTCGTCCATTACGGCTCCTTGTTAACAAATGTCCCTCACTAAACATCCTGAACACTGGATAATGCATACCGTTTTTTAGTCAAGCTTTTATGTTGGGTGCGGACGTTCTGGGGTGCTGGGGTGCAGGGGTATCGTAGCTTTCCGTAGCTACGAGAACGCGGATGACTGGAAAAGTGAAAAAGTGAATCACAAGCTGAACTGGAAGTCGAGGGGGTACTGGAGGAAATGAGATTAGTGTTAATTTGTGTGTTTCGTGGGCTGCAAAAGGGCTGGATTCCCGATCA
>DIMZ01000191.1:0-361 GCA_002425825.1 Cloacimonetes bacterium UBA5553
GTATCTACCAGAAGGATACTAAGAGTAAGATAAAGGAGACTATCATGTACAAAAAGCTGATGTTGGCCATGGTGCTACTATTTTGCATTATTGCGTCTAATTACGGCACGTTTAAAAGAAACGATGCAGAGGGTTTACTATTAACCAATATCATATCGGATAGGATAGGAACTGTTGATCTATACTTATCCAATGATCTTATAGTAGCAGGTTGTAACGTAGCAGGAATGGGGCACACTATTGTTGCCCCCTATGAAAAGAACTGGGTTGCATTTATTGATGAAGCACCAGGATTGGGCTGGACACATGCTTGCACATATGTGTTCATAGATGGAGAATCAGGCCAGTATCAATTGCATCA
>DIMZ01000191.1:405-599 GCA_002425825.1 Cloacimonetes bacterium UBA5553
CTAATACATCAATAGTTTTGCCTCCTGGAGAGCAAACCAATAACAGACCAATAGATAATAACTTATACGCGATATTGATAAATGCTACTCAACCCGGAAGCAATAGTAATTACCTTAGGTTTTGGAATGAGTTATCAGCAATGTACACAACACTCGTTTATAATTATGGATGCCCCAAAAGCCATATAAAGGTG
>DIMZ01000191.1:667-4453 GCA_002425825.1 Cloacimonetes bacterium UBA5553
GTTTCAGATTTACACATGATAATCACAGTTATCGTGGGCTTGATCTTGATTTTGACAGAGATTCTAACACAAATTCATGTGATATACAGTATGGATGCAATTTGTCTTCCTTAAGCACAGTATTTGCAGAAATTGGTGGGCAAGTTGGTCCTAACGATAAGGTGGTTGTATTCCTCACTGGGCATGGTGCTTATGAAAACTCTACTCCTAGTCAGCAAGGTGGTTCAAATTTTGTCACATGGGTTGGCGAGATAGTACTAGCAAATACATTTAACTCCCTTCTCAACAACCTGAATCATTGTGATCAAGTTACAGTTATTGCCACGGGATGCCAGAGTGGCGGTTATGTAAATGGTGATACTCCGATAACGGGTCATAATAGAACTGTGATAACCTCGGTGGATTACTGCAATTACAGCTCATTATTAGAAAGAGAGCCAGCAGAATTATGGTATACACCAGTAAATAATGATGTAACGTCAAGCTATGGCGAATTTGCCTATTATTTTATCTCTGCTCTAAGAGGAAAGTATCCTGTGCGTGCGAACATTGGATCAACCAATAATACCCTTTTAATCAACCAACCCTGGGCAGATGGTCCCCAAGTGGGTAGTTACTTGTTTCCGGGATTTCCTACAAACCCCATTTCCCATCCGGCAGACTTACCGAGGAGTTATTTAACCGAGAATGGATATAGTGGTAACCCACTGCTATTTAGGGCTTTCCAATATGCAGATATCTGGGACACTGTATCAGACCAAGAACTAATGCAAGACGGTAATTACTTATTGTATCAAACTTCAAATTACTGCAATGTACATCCTGCAGGTGGCCAAACAACTGCGTGGTACAGAACACATCCACAATACAATAGTAATGGATGTCTTTTTAGAGATAGACAAACGCTTAGTAGTATGAATTATAACCTAAATGGATATATAATACGAGATGCTGTGAAGCTGCATAATCGTGATATATCTATTACTGGATATCTTAGGATTTTTGGATCATTGCACCTAGACAGTGGTTCTGAAATTGTTGTCCAAAGTGCCGGCAGTGTTAGGATAACAGGCTTGTTGTCGCTTAACAATGACTCAGAAATTAGGATATTGAGTAATGGAATAGTCCAACTTGATGGAGGAAAACTAAGTACTAACGGATCATTGGTAAACGTGTTTGGAGAACTCACTTTGGCTGATTCGGGTTTATTGGAGATTAGTAATAATTCAAGATTGTTCCTATATAGTGGTGCGTTTCTTAGAGGGACTACAAGCGAACGATGGTGTGACCCAAACACCGGTATGCGGTACAATACTTATGAAGAAGCACAGATACACTATCCAGAGATAAGCGATGATCATGTTGTTCCCGGGGATCGTCTTATAGTTGACAACTCTTTGTTAAGGATCAATGCTGGTGCTTCTGTTACAGGTGTCAATGATGCTAGGTGGGATGGTATCACAATCCGAAGCAGCAGGAACACGATAGATAGGTCTTATGTTATGGGTGAAATTAGAAATGTTAAAGAATTGAAAGTAGATAATAGCTTGTTGGAACTAACGCAAAGTGATATCCATAATTGTGGGCAATTGAAAGTGATTAACGGATCAGATGTTACTATGTATGAAAGTGACTACCATGATAATGACTGTGGTATTTATTGTGAACGAAGTAGGATCAATTTGTGGGTTTCAGATATCTATAACAATTCATCAACAGGTTTATCTATAAATTATCCGTCGAGTAGTATGAGTTTCATGACGGGTACAAAAATATCNNAATATTCAACAACCTTGGCAATGGTGTTGAATTGCGAAACTCGCTTCTCAATATTAATCCAACGCCAGAAGGATCACGTATTTACAACAACAATAGATATGGTTACTTCAATTTAAGTTCTGCTCCGAGCAGTATTTATGGAGGGACACAGATTTACAATAATGGGTCAACTGAGATTCTAACAATGTATGACTGTTTCCCAGTGTTTTCCAATCCAACAAGTATAGCACTACCTAATGTAAGAGATGACAATGGATATAATCCTAGTACATTCGACAAGTACTTGCTGGCTGCGGTTGGTTTGCCACAAAATCAAACGGTTAACGTGGCCTCGCTTGCCATAGACACTTCAGATAATATTAGGTTCTATCCTAGCTTTTCATCTTTTGTATTTGGAGAACCCCAGATAAGCGCAGCCGAGTTACTATTTACTTGTGCATTGGATAGCATCTATTCACAAGCATACGCATCTGCATATGAAATCATGAAACATATTGGAAATGAGTACCCTGATACACCTACAGCGATAAAAGCTATACCATATTTACCCTACCTCTGTAAAGCTATTGCTGGCGACCCAAATAACCTATTCGAGTACCTTTCTAATATTACCGAGATTAACTTAAAAGATATTAAACTCGAAGCTACTAGTTTATTGAAGCTTTCACATGATCAATTTGCAGAGGCGATTTCTTACTTAGATCAGATTTTACAAGATCCACCCAGCGATGAGAAAGAACTTCTTGCTGAATTAGATCAGGCTTTCTGCTATTATAAGCTTGTTACTTCTGGCTCTAAAAATATACCCTCGCAAAGCAAGTATAAGCCTCGGTCTCTTAACGAATATATGCAAATTCGTAATAGTATTCTTAATTTCCTCACAAAAGATGATTCCATGATAGAAGAAACAGCTTCCTCAAATAGGGCATTCACAATTCATAACTACCCAAACCCATTCAATCCTAGCACTACTATATCATTCTCTATTCCGTTTGATATGCCCTGTAGGCTAGATATTTTCAATGTTAGAGGCCAAAGAGTTAAGACGGTACTCAACGATACTCGCAGAGCTGGTACCCATTCCATAATCTGGAACGGTACCGATGAGAATGGTTCTTCTGTGTCATCCGGCGTTTACTACTATAAACTATCTACTCCAGATCAAAGCCATGTTTCCAAGATGTTGCTGATGAAATAGTAAGTTGTTTGTCAGTTTTCAGGGCTGCTGATTCTCGGCAGCCCTGAATGCATACCTACAATTCCTGCTTGATGGGAAAACATAAAGGTGAAACAAGTAATCTCTCTCGTATTGAAAGACAACAACAAAGTCTATGGACTAAAGCAGTTGTAGTGGAGCACATAATGCGCAATGAATAAGTACAAAGCTTGACATATATTAATCATGTCAAAAGCATGCGATTGTTAGAATCTATTATTCAAGAGGATACAGATGAGGATAGCACTAAGTACATTGTTACTGCTTCTAATGCTCGGTAGTGGGTGGTCAATAATAATACCTATGAACAGATATGGTTATTCCATGGCGATAGGCGATCTTGACCGAAATGGACTAAAAGACATTGTAGTAGGGCATCTTATTCACGAAGACCTAAGCTCACCCTCTTTTACTGTGCTGTATAACTATTCCAATGGAGCTTTTGCGAGTGCAGATTCATCATTTGTGTTTGGGGTGTCGCAAAATAGCATTCAGATTGCCGACCTCAACGGTGATAACTATCCGGATATAGTTGCCATCCAGGCTGTGAACTTCACAGAAAACCAATGTGCCAGAGTGTTCTATAATCAGCAGGGTTCTTTTAGTGATTACGTTGACTATCCCTTTACAGGTGATTGCTTCTTCAACGAAATCAGAACCGGGGATGTGAATGGCGATGGACTAGCCGACATCATCTTCTTTTCCTACGCTTGGGATTATATGTGGGCACTTGTGAGCACAGCACCAAATCAATTCCAGCCTCTTTACCAGTTTCCTCTAGATTTCCCGCC
>DIMZ01000199.1:0-4373 GCA_002425825.1 Cloacimonetes bacterium UBA5553
TAGAGTACTTAGTCATCAGTAAATTGTAGAAATATCTGGGCTTGTAGCGATTATCCTCGTTAAGTTCTACATCATTGGCCAAAATCTGAACAAGCATTTTATCAAATGCATTAACTTGTGTTATGGGGTCGGGTGAGCCAAAGATGGGATCGCTTCTAAGTGTCCACCATGCTGAGGCAATGGGATAGTTCATATACCTGTAGCAGTAAAGATCTTCGGTAAGCACACAGGTATTCCAAAAAAATCCTCTCACTTGATATGTTGATATATCGGTAATATTTTCGNNAAACGCCTGCCCGGGAGTCAATCCCATAACTGCTAATGGTGAGTTTCTTGAGCTACATGGTAAATAATCTGCCATAGCCTCATCCATTGCACAATCAATTTCTGAATAAACATTTCTGAAACTATTGTTTTCCATAGTACGATATACAAAGGCATGGCTAAGTTCATGTCTGGCAATATGCGAGTATTTCCCCTTGTCTGCACTGATTTTTATACTATTCTCAGAGGGACTAAATATTCCGAAGTATTCCCCTATTGAGTTTGCCCCAGTCGTGATTCTTAGATTCAAAGCGTCAAACTCATGGAGCTTGTTTAAATGTATGTGCTGAGACATTATATGGTAATATACATTAGGGGAACTGCAGGCATCATTAGAATAGTTTACTAATATGCTTGGCTCATTGTTGTTCACTTGTACTTCGTCAGCTTCTCTGATAGCTGTAGTACTTGGGGATATAGTGAGATAGTAGTTTTGCCCATCGCTCAATTGTGAGTTAACTGGATTGATTAAATTATCTACAGGAATAATGCACGATCCTGATTCATTTGTATAATACGTTGTTGCTCCATACGTTACTGAAACAAATGGAATGGGTTGTGTCTCAATAGTCTCGAAGTTCCCGGGGTCGTTCACTGCAAATACTTCTCCACTAGTTGTACAATCGTATATGAACTCTCTCAAATCCAACACGGATATTATTTTTCCAGTTGTTGCGTCAACATTCACCGTCAGGTCTTCATATTTCTGTGGGTCAGGGTCACCTATACCAAGTACCCAACATAAATAATACCTTCCATCCGCTCCTTTTACATACGCAATTCTTGGATTATATGCGTTTAACGTAATGGATTGAGAGTATCCTCTCTGGTTGACATAGTACTCTTTAACAATAGAGAGTGCACTTTCTAAAGTAATTGTGTTACTAGATATTCCCTGCTGGATATCCACCGTAACATTGAGAATAGTAAACCTATTACGGTCAAAGTCGTAGAATATGTTCAAGTATCCATTCCCTTCTATTGGATATCCATTTACTCTTTGCTGATATCTGGTTCGAGTACTAGTGGAGCTAACTGATATCTTCCCTGCATCAAGCTGATTTTCCTTGGCACCAATATAGGGTAGCAGTTTGCTGATAATTCTATTGCATACCTGCCTGAAAGCAAGCGAGTCCCTAACACCACTCATATCGATATCTTTAAAGTTACCTTCAAACTTCGAATGGATCATCAGTTCTGGAATATCTCTGATCATCCCCTCAAACCCTGTCTCCGCTTTAAACCTCTCCGAAAGTGCCTTTAGCTCCTGGCTTCTGCGCTGCATTTCGTCCATATCAGCAGGTATTTCGCTACCGAATAGCAATCCCGCCATACAAATTAGCAAGATCGCCAGTATAAGCTTGGTTTTCATACGCATTTCTCCTTTTGTGTTGTGTGCTACTTATCTCATGCCTAATCAATAATCTTTCGGCTCTATTAACCCTTTATACTAAGTGGCTGATGCCAACAATCATTTAACATCAGTAAAAGACAATGCGGTTACTTGTCAATGTTTCAGTACCATTATGCTGCTGTGTTTTCATGCTATGTAATGATGTCTCTCGTCATTTAATCTTACTTCATTAGCAGCATCTTTTTGGTACTTTTGTGGTCTGTAGTCTCCAGAGTGTAGAAGTACACTCCGCTGCCAACAGGCTTACCACTATCGTCACATCCGTTCCACACAACGCTGTGATTACCCGCAGCCATCAAGCTGTTTGGAATAAGGGTCTTAACCTTCTGGCCTTTTAGGTTATATACACAAAGAGCAGCGGTTTGATTGCCGGGCAGGCTGAGGCTGATGCTTGTTTCCGGATTAAAAGGATTGGGGAAGTTGGCATGCAGTTCCGGCAGATTTGTTATCGGGCTTAGCGCATCGTCAGTGCTGTTAAGGCTACCATTTACAAGGGTACAATACAAGGCGTTCACATAGCTTTCGCAACCCCATACCCCCGCGCGGGCATCTTCCCATGCCACCTGTGCTGAGTTTCCAATAGCTGCGGCATGAACGTTTGCTTGCTCCAACCAAGCGTTGCACAGTATGCTGGGAGCTATTCCAAGAGCATACCCCGTAGAGCTGATATGCCTGATATACACGTCCCTGCTACCACTCATACCACCACTATAGCTTGTCCACACGCTAGCCATAGCTCCGCTGCTGAACTTTAATAGCTTTGCATCGTAGCTATTTAGCAAGTTGTCTGCAATCAAGCTGCCGCTATCTCCGTACAACAGGTTTCCTGATGCATCCAGCCTTTGCAAGCGCAGCTCATTATCATTATCCTCCTTTTGGTATAAGAAGTATAAATCATCATCGGCTATAATATCCTTGATACGTGTTCTATCTGGCAATGATACCCCAGGTTCCGGCCAGACAACATTAGCCTGTGGACTTATGCGTTGCACCGTGGTAGCCCCGACCATAAAGTTACGTGCAACAATAATCAGATCACTACCCAGCATAGTGCTTTTGGTAGGAAAATAGATATCGCTGTAGATTCCACTAGCAAGCACAATACCAGTGTTAGGCCAGTTAAGCTCAGGATTGCCATTTTCATCCACTCTCAGTACGAAAACGGTTATCATCGACGTGGTTGGGCTACTTATCTCGTTAGTAAAGCAATAGTATCTATCATCCAGGCTCATCAAGTTTAGCCATTCATAATCATAGCCTGCTAGCATGTTCTTACCATTTTCACCCCACATTGCCTGCCCATTTGCTATCCGTTGCCCCATCAAGGTTCTATAATAAGCTGCTCCTTGTATCCATCCCAAATACAAATCGCTACCGCTAACGCTCATCTTAAAAGCTTGGACGGCATTATTGTCGGTAATCAGAATGCCATTCCCCGCATACATAACGTTGCCGTATGAATCAACTCTCTGAAGGTAACACGCACTTTCGATGTTTGAACTAAGCTTATACAATATCGCCACGCTATCATCGGGAAGCTTGCGGATAATTGGATCGGTGATGTTTGAATAACTGGGCGCTATTAAGCTTTTGCCATTAGACGGCAATAGGGGATTCATATTAGTGTCGCATAGCTGATAGTAGATGTTATCCCCTTTGTTTCTGCTATCCATCCACAATACCAGATACTTATCAGCCAGGGAGATAGTATCGATTGCATGTGCTTGCCCGGCAAGCCTGCTAATCACTGGCACGCCCTCAGAAGGCATGAGTGCTGCTCCGTTGTTACCAATAGCCGTTCGCCTTAATGAAAGGAGATCATCACGAGAATCACTCCACAAAAACAGACATGTATTTGTAACAGCTATCGGCTGAGCACTGGATGCAAAAGACAATGAATCGCTTAGCTGTGTGCCTTGCTCACCCCATTGGGCTACGCCATCGGGCGAAAAGTACTGTGTTTTTACAACTCTAAAGTGTGGATAGTCTAATGTTTCAACCCACGAGAGCCATACTCCACCTGCTGGGGTTAGTGACAGTGCTTGCTCCGACCAATTTGCGCTTGGGGCAATGTTTACATGCACTCCTGAACTTCCCCACATGGGTTCATAGTTGTTGTTAAAACGGTGTATTACAAATCTTCGCTCACTCGCAGAGGTTGACAGATAACACAGCAAAATGCCTCCATCTTCTGTCGGCTTCAGTACATGATCAAGATTACTGCTTTGATTCAGACTGATAAACACTGGTGAGATAAGTTGATTGCCCAGATTGTCTATCGCAAAAATAGTTATTCCATTATTTGATTCTACATCTCTTTTCCATAGTGCGAACTTGTTGGTTGCAGTTCTTAAGATGGAATATCGCCCCCCGGTAAATACAGCACTGGGGGATAAGGGAACAAGCGTTCCCGATTATGAATAACGTAAAATCTCAGAGAGGTATTGATTTGCAACCCATTTTTGAACGTTAATAATAATGCCACCTTCGTCATCACTTACGGCACCATCAAGAATTATACTGTTATTATATGAAAATAGAGTTATTCCCCCTGCAGGCCATAGCTGATTGCCATAGCTGTCTATATGCTGGCCGGTGATCTCTCTCCCATTGTAAATGCTACGATAAACGATGT
>DIMZ01000199.1:4395-5052 GCA_002425825.1 Cloacimonetes bacterium UBA5553
GATGTATGCCCCACCGGAAGCATTCGGAACAACGAATACTCCCAACAAATCGGCAGACCCGCTCAGTAGCCTGACACCTGCTTCACCCCACAATCGCTGTCCATTGGAGCTGAACTTCTGTATCCAATAGTTTGATACATAATCATTATCGATGCTCTTGTAAAGCAGAACGAAGTTGTTGTCAGATGTCTTCTCGCAGGCAATGGCTTCTTGAACACCAGGGCCGCCTACTAACATAATCGGGGAAGCCCATTGGGATGCTCCAGAAGGATTAAGCTTTTGGGCATAGATGTCTGAATCCCCGGCATCGGTATCTTGCCAAAGGACTATGGCACAGTTATCTGTTGTCTTTACATGGATGCGGTTCCAGCCCAGCTTCCAAGCTTCACGTAATACTTGCTCCTGAGCGAAGCACAAAAATGCAGTAAAAATGCAAACAATTGTTAAGCATGTCCTCTTCATAAGCTTTCTCCAGTTTTCCTACCATTTTTTACGAATACTTACAAGCAAGCAACTATTATTCCATGTCGAGATAAAATGTGGGTATTACGTGCGCCAGGCTAAGCAGTTATCTGCCTAAGATTAACTTCATTACGGGGGTCGCCAGGCTTTGCTCACACCTGACTTCCTTAAGGGCATTGCAGTATCATTGCAGAT
>DIMZ01000199.1:5088-5259 GCA_002425825.1 Cloacimonetes bacterium UBA5553
ATTCATTGTTTATATCTCCAGCCGAAGCTCCCATGTAACATATTTTCACTTATGTATGAAGTTACTATTAGCCAATTTGCAGATAAGTAAAAGGAGGGGATTATCCCCCTCCTTTGTGCTTATTAGTCGTTATGATGCTATTTCATCATTATCATTTTCTTGGTGCTGCTA
>DIMZ01000200.1:0-3934 GCA_002425825.1 Cloacimonetes bacterium UBA5553
TCGTTGGACCGGATCTGAAAATGTTCCAATGCGGTTTGCCAAAAGAAATGGCTGTAGAATTGTTCAAGCCCTATTTAATTGAGAAACTTCAGAAAATGGGAGAAGTGGACAAGGTTAAAAACGCTAAGAAGCTTATCGAGAAGAAGCAGCCTGAGATATGGTCGATTCTCGAAGAAGTGATAAAAGATTATCCTGTGTTGCTTAACCGCGCACCGACTCTGCACCGCTTAGGTATTCAGGCTTTTATGCCGGTGCTTACAGACAACAAAGCCATGCAGCTTCATCCCATGGTCTGCGTTCCTTTCAATGCAGACTTTGACGGAGACCAAATGGGTGTTTATGTGCCCCTGTCTCTGGAAGCCCAGATTGAAGCCCGTGTACTGATGTTATCCACCAGAAATCTGTTATTGCCTGCCAACGGCCGTTTGGCCATGGCTGCCAACCAGGACATCGTGCTTGGATGCTACTATCTAACCATGGAAGAAGATGCCGCTCCAACCGATTTAAGCACGATGCGCCATTTCTATGGTGTTGATGACGTTATAGCAGCCTATGAAGCCGAGGAACAGCTTTGCAGCGTGAAGGGCGATGCCGTTATTGAGCGTGGCCTTGATCTGCACACCTGGATAAGGGTTAAGCTTGGTTCTGAGTTTGTTACCACAACTGTTGGAAGGGTAATTTTCAATCAGATAATACCTACTGAAGAGGGATATCAGAATATCACCTACGATAAGGGTAAGCTAAATGATCTTGCCATGCTTTGCTTTGATGCCGTTGGACAATGGCGCACAGCTGTTGTGTTAGACGACCTGAAGGCAATGGGATTCCGCTATGCTACCCGTGCAGGTGTCACTTTCAGTTTTGGTGACATCGTAGTTCCCTCAAACAAAAACGAGATTCTAGAGCAGTCTGAACTCGAAGTTAAAAAGATTAATGACCTCCACCAGAAGGGTGGCATTACCGAAAATGAACGCTTTGGTCGTGTTGTTGACCAATGGAAGAAAACTACTGTGCGCGTTACCGACGAGATGATGGAAGAGCTTACTCACACTCGCCACGGATTAAACTCAATTTATATGATGTACAAGTCCGGTGCTCGTGGTAGTAAAGACCAAATCAAGCAGCTGGGCGGTATGCGCGGATTGATGGATAAGCCTACCAAGATTGGTTCAGGTGGTGGTGCTGACGTTATTGAAACCCCCATTAAATCAAACTTCAAAGAAGGGCTAACCGTGCTGGAATACTTCGTGTCAACTCACGGAGCCAGAAAAGGTCTTGCCGATACAGCGCTAAAAACAGCAGATGCAGGTTATCTAACCCGTCGTTTGGTTGACGTTGCCCAGAATGCTATTATTACAATGGAAGACTGTGGAACAGCGCGCGGTGTGCATATGACCGTTCTAAAAGAGGGTAATGAGATAGTTCAGACCCTTGCCGAGAGAATTCAGGGACGCACGGCAGTGGAAGATATCATCAGCCCGATTACCGGCAAAACATTAGTTACTGCGGGTGAAGAAATCTCGAATAAAATGGCAAAGACCCTGCAGAATCACGGCTTGATTACCGTGCATGTGCGCAGCACACTAACCTGTGAAGCCGAAAGAGGCATCTGTGCCAAGTGCTACGGCAGAAACCTTGCCACTCAGAAACCCGCTACAATAGGTGACCCAGTAGGTATTATCGCTGCTCAAAGTATTGGTGAGCCTGGAACACAGCTTACACTTAGAACATTCCACATTGGTGGAGCGGCTTCAACCGCCACCGATCTTGCCGAGCTTGTATCGGCTAATGACGGTATTGTGAAGTTCGATCGTATGAATACAGTTACCAACCCTGAGAATCAACTTATCTCCGTAAGTCACTTAGGTAAACTGATTATTGTTGATGAGAGCGACGAGAACAAGATATTAGAAGAGTTCAAGGTTGAGTATGCTGCCACAGTTCACGTGCAGGACGGACAAAAGATAGCCAAAGACACAAAGCTATTATCCTGGGACCAATTCAATAACCCGCTAATTTCTACAGCGAAGGGTGTGCTCCACTATGAAAACTTCATTAAGGACATCACCTATAAAGAAGAATATAACGATATCACCTTCACGCGTGAATTCACGATTATCGAATCCAAAGACCGCAAGAAACAGCCACAGTTCAAGGTTGTTGGCGAAGACGGCACAGTACGTTTGATTCCTCTGCCAACCGGTCTTGTGGTACGTGTAGAAGATGGCAGCTTTGTCCATACAGGCGATATCTTGGGTCAAACTTCACGTATGACCATCAAACAACGAGACATCACTGGTGGTTTGCCTCGCGTTCAGGACTTGTTTGAAGCGCGTGTACCCAAAGACAAGGCCAAGATATCCGATATCGATGGAACCGTTACTATAGGTGGCCTTAAGAAAACTGGTCGTGATATATTTGTTACCCCCACCAACGGCTTGTTTGCCCCTGCAGATGGTAAGGTGCTGGTGATAACCGATGAAGACAAAAACCAGTTCATTGCTGTGTTATCTGAAAAGGCTATCTACTCAGAGAATGACGGCAAGGTAAGCATCGTTGAAGAGAATAAAAAGAAGTATATCCACGTTGCCAAGAGAAATCAGAAGCCCATGGTGTACGAAGTTCCTAAGGGCATGCAGATTATCGTGAAGAACGATGAATCGGTAAAGTCCGGTGCTCCTCTGTGCGGAAAAGTGTATGCAGTTCCTGCAGAACAGGAAAGCATAGTAAATACCGGTGATACGGTGTCACAACACCAGCCCATAGCCGGCCGTAAATACACTATTCCATCTGGAAAGCGCATTATTGTTCACCAAGGTGACTATGTGGAAAGCGGTGATGCATTGTCCGATGGACCTTTTGATCCGCACGACATGCTGGTAAAGGGTGTTATCGAAGCTCAGATGCTCATCCTTAACGAAGTGCAGGAAATCTATCGTAAGCAAGGCGTTAAGATTGACGACAAGCATGTTAGCGTAATCATCAGACAAATGTTTAAGAAGGTCAGAATCACCGAAAGCGGAAGCACCAGCTTCCTGCAGGGTGACATTGTGGACAAAGTATTGGTGGAGAAAGAAAACCGTGAAGCGCTTGAATATGGCAAAACTCCTGCCCAGTTTGAACAGCTGCTTCTGGGTATCACTAAAACTTCACTATTGACAGAAAGCTGGCTTTCTGCAGCGTCATTCCAAGAGACCACAAAAGTGCTAACCAAAGCCGCCATCGAAGGTCGCGTAGACAGGCTGGAAGGCTTGAAGGAGAGCATTATTCTGGGACACCGTATTCCTGTGGGAACCGGTACGAAAGTATATAACCAGATGTTAAAAGATGCTGTTGGTTCAGGTAAAACCGTTGCTCAGATTGTAACTGAGTTCGGTCATCCGGCAGCCCAGGAAGATAGCGGGGATTACCTCGATTTCTAATAGAAATTTACTACACTGAAAATATAGAAAAGGAGAAAATCAGTGCCAACCATCAACCAACTGATCCGTAAAGGCAGAACCGAAGTTGAGAAGAAACAGAAAAACAGGGCTCTAATGGAATGTCCGCAAAGGCGCGGAGTATGCACACGTGTTTACACGACTACGCCCAAGAAACCCAACTCGGCTCTCAGAAAAGTCGCTCGTGTCCGTTTAGTAAACGGATTTGAAATCACTGCTTATATTCCCGGCGAAGGCCATAACTTACAAGAACACTCCATCGTGCTAGTTCGCGGTGGCCGTGTTAAAGACCTTCCCGGTGTTCGTTATCACATCGTCCGCGGTGCTCTTGATTCCGCCGGCGTAGAAAAGCGCGAAAACTCCCGTTCCAAATATGGAACCAAACGCCCCAAAGCCAAGAAATAGGGAGGAGATGACTAATGCCAAGAAAACGTAAAGCTGTCGTCCGCGAAGTATTGCCGGATCCCAAGTATAACGATGTAGTATTAACGGTG
>DIMZ01000200.1:3970-4164 GCA_002425825.1 Cloacimonetes bacterium UBA5553
AAATTCATGAACTGCCTAATGATTCAAGGCAAGAAAAGCATAGCCGAAAAAATCGTCTATGGCGCATTCGACATAATTGCCGCAAAAACCAAACAGGAACCCCTGGAAGTGTTTAAGTCGGCATTGGAAAATGTGCGTCCGTTGGTGAAAGTTGTATCTCGCCGTGTTGGCGGTTCGAACTACCAGATCCCAAC
>DIMZ01000178.1:0-1118 GCA_002425825.1 Cloacimonetes bacterium UBA5553
CCTCACATCTTTCATGAAAGCCAAGAACCCTGACTTATTGGAAAAGAACCTGATTGCCATTAAGCGTGGCATTGAAATAGGTAAGAACTAAACTAATACAAAACAATAATAAGGGTTAGCGAGTTAATCGGTTTTACCGTTGATTCGTTAACCCTTGACTACAAAAGCCGGACATAAGGAGCTTAATATGACTTTGATCACCATTGCCACATACACAAATATCTTTGAAGCTGAACTGGCAAAGAGCATGCTGGAAGATTTCGGATTTGAGGTTGTTTTGCTCAATGAACGTATGATGTCTATGTATTCTTCCATTGCGGGAGATATGTATATGATTGAGCTTCAAGTAGCTGAGGATAAACAGGAAGAGGCAAAGCGCATCTTAACCGAACTTGAAGATTCAGACTATCTGAACCTGATCCTGAAAAGCGAATCCGCATTACTAAATGGCCATTTCCAGCTAACTTCCGGGAAGCACAGCGCACACTATATAGAAAAAATACGTTTGCTGCAAAACCCCGAAGCGACCAACAATGTATGCAAAAGAATGGCAAAGCGTTTAGAAAGCTATGAATTTGATTGCATAGTTGGCCCTGCCTATGGAGGCATCGTTTTGGCCTTTCAAACTGCGTACCTAATGGGCAAGTCATTCATCTTTACCCAGCGTAAGGATGGTGAAATGAGCATCCGTAGTGGTTTCGACCTGTCAAAGGTTAAGCGGGTAGCCATTATTGAAGACATCCTCTCAACCGGTGGTAGCGTAAACGAAGTAATTACCTGCCTCGAGAGCAATAACATCGAGATAGCTGTGATAGGAGTGATAGTAGATAGAAGCGGCGGTAAGCTTGAGTTCCCAGCACCACTTGAAAGCCTTCTCTGCCTCGAGATTCCTGCATGGGAAGCCGACGATTGTGAGCTGTGTAAAGAAGGTGTAGCCCTATATCGTCCCGGCAGTAGCGATAAAGCGGCAAAATAACTTTAGAAAACACTAAATGTCAAGTATCAAAATCATCTCCACAAGCAAGGAGCAGGCTAAAAGGGTCAAATCTGCCCTGCGTTTCTTTAAGGCAAATGCTCTAAATCGCTTAACGCTTTATTACATCGGCACCCCGGAACTG
>DIMZ01000178.1:1194-6360 GCA_002425825.1 Cloacimonetes bacterium UBA5553
CTACCTGGACTATTGTGGTCATAGTAAGCTTGATGCCTGCACTCTGTGCGTTCACCCAGATCTTTCTCTGCTATATACTGACTCACCTAAACTATATCATTCAAAACACTTTACTCATGCTTACTTAATGCAAGACATTAAGTCCGCAGAACCGGACTCGATGATGTATCGAAGCTTCTCAGACTTCGTGACCCAGCGTGCTGTGAATGAACTACTGATAACCAACAACACAAATCTCGTACAGGCTCTCACTAGTGTAGACACTTTTAACTGGGACTTCCATCATCCTTTGCATAATGCGATAAGCTTCGGTGTTAATACATCCCTACCCGATGCCTCCACTATTCGCTATCGGCTTAATCAAGCTTTGCTTCTGATTGATCACAGCGACTTGCATTCTCCCCAAACCATTAGCCAGGTGCGGGAGCAATGCACTCACTCCTATTCATTTTTTGCTAAAAACTACGATGAATACATGTCGCATGTGGCATACGACTCATGGGTTCGCAAGATAAAGCTATGGTTCAAACAGTATTGCAACAGAGACCTTAGCAAGATAATCGAGCTTGCCTGCGGGACGGCAAATATCTCCACAAGATTTGTATTTGAAGGCTATCATGTAGATGCCTGTGATCTGTCTGCCGAGATGCTAGCTATTGCCGACACAAAACCTTTTAAGCCCAATCTTTATCAGGCTTGCTTAACTGATCCCATACCCGGCAAAGGTTATGATCTTGCCTTGTGCATGTTCGACAGTGTGAACTATTTAACCAAAAGCAAGCAATTAGCCGCAATGTTACAGGAGGTTCATTCTGCCCTGGCAGATGGTGGGCTGTTCATATTTGATATTTCTACGCTCTTTAATAGCGAAGAGAACTTTGCCGACACCTGTAGCCTTAGCAATTCGCATGGTAACTACATGGTGCATCAGGCTTGGTTTGAGCCTGTTCGTTATAAGCAAAATTCTGCCTTAACTGCTTTCACCAAAGGCTTTCTTGCTTACAGCCACCGCTTTGAACAGCATAATCAGCGGGTTTATCTTTGCGCAGACATTATTAACCAGATTCACAAGTCACCGTTCAAGCTGAAAGCCATTCACAGCTCAGAAAGCAGGATTAATTACTACCCAAAGCATCTGGGTGGTATAGATGATAATTTCTCCCGTCTGTTCTTTGTGCTCGCTAAAGATAAATGACCCATTCTCCCCTATTCCAAAACGACTTTGGATTACTTACTCAGCATCCTAGCCTGCTTGGCATAGATGAGGCAGGCAGAGGCGCACTGGCAGGACCTGTGGTAATAGCCGGAGTGGTGCTGGACTACGATGTGGACATTCCCGAATTGAACGACTCAAAGCTGCTTTCCCCAGCCAAGCGCGATAAGCTGTTCAGCATTATTACCGACACTGCGCTTGAGTATTCAATTATCGAAATCCCGGCTGATGTGATAGATGAGATTAATATTCGCCAAGCATCACTCCTCGGTTTTGAGAAGGCTTATAATAGCATAGGCAGAGCTTCGTTTTGCCTTATTGACGGTAAAGACGTGCCAGTAAGCATGCAGCTTGTTGCCAAATGCGTAGTTAAAGGAGACAGAACTCATGCATGTATAGCTGCTGCATCAGTCTTAGCCAAAGTCCACCGTGATAGACTAATGACAGGTTTAGCTAATATCTATCCCCACTATGGATTCGAACATCACAAAGGTTATGGCACACAGCTTCATTGCCACATGGTTATGCACCATGGCAGATGTGACATTCACCGCGCTTCGTTTCATATTCCCCCACCCCGCATAGAATAACGCTGCTGCTCCATTAATACCTCATAAAGACAAGGGAAGCAGGAGACGTTTGTCCGAGGCATATCAGAATTAGCTGCATGCAATTATCGGTAACGAGAAAGAACTTGACTAATAGCTTGGATTCTCGGTTAAGGGAACATGATAATGAAGAATAGGATGTAATAAGGCTTAATAATGAGAGTATCAGTAGCGCAGTTCTGTCCCAAGCTTTTATCTTTGGACGCAAACCTTGCCAGGATGGAGGCAATGTGCAGTGGCCTGAGCACAGACCTGATTGTGTTTCCCGAGTTGGCTACTTGCGGCTATCTCTTTAGCAGCATGGAAGATGCTTATAGCGTTGCAGAAAGCATGCCAGAGGCTAAGTCCTACCAGATGTTTTCCCGCATTGCCATACAGCAGAATATGTCTATTGTATATGGCTTTGCAGAGCTTGATAAGGATAAGGTATACAATTCTTCAGCACTAATAAATCCCGATGGCAGCTACCATGTATACCGAAAAATTCACCTCTTCGACAGAGAAAAGCTATTCTTCAGCCCCGGTGATATCTCTTTTGCTGTGCATGAAGCCAAAGACGGAGTAAAGATTGGTATGATGATCTGCTTCGATTGGCAATTTCCCGAAGCGGCACGCAGTTTAGCGCTTGCCGGTGCACAGATTATCTGCCACCCCACCAATCTGGTGCTTCCCTGGTGCCAGGCTGCTATGAAGGTACGTTCCTTGGAAAACCGGGTATATAGCATTACTTCAAACCGCACAGGCAAAGAAAGCAATAATGAAGCTGAGGTCAGTTTCACAGGTTGCAGCCAGATACTAAGCACTATCGGAGAAGAATTGGCGAAGCTAAATGCCACAGAAGAAGGTATTGCCACTGTCGAAATAGATGCCAATGCAGCACAAAACAAACGGGTAACTGAGCGAAACAATGCATTTACCGATAGACGGCCGGAGCTGTATAGACTGTGAATACCGATGCCATAAAGCAGGAGCTTAGCAAACTAAAAACAGAAATTGAGCGTCATGATCTGCTCTATTACTCATTTGCCAATCCTGAAATAAGTGACTACGAATATGACATGCTGGTTCTGCGTGCTAAAGAGCTGGAAGCACAGCTATCAGGCGAGATAGAGCCCGGTTCATCCAATCAGCAAGTGGGTAACGACCTTAGCCCCGAAGCTGCAACCATACCGCATAAAGTGCGTATGGCAAGCCTCGACAATGCCTATACATTGGAAGAAGTGAATGGCTTTATACATAAAACGGACATGGAAATTGGCTCCAGTATGAGTTATTGCACCGAACTAAAGATTGACGGCTTTGGCATAAACCTTTACTACGATAAAGGTAAGCTTATCTATGCCACCACTCGCGGTGATGGACAGGTGGGCGAAGACGTAACCCGGAACTTTCTTTTACTGCCAGACATCCCACATAGCATTGCCTACCAAGGCAGCATAGAAATACGCGGAGAGATTTACATTCCGCTACAAGACTTTCTTTCTATAAATGAGCAAAGGCGCAAGCAAGAAGCCAAAACATTTGCCAATCCACGTAATGCTGCCGCCGGCTCAATTAAGCTAAAAGACAGCGAAGAGGTAAAAAAACGCCATCTTCATGCCATATTCTATAGCCTGGGCTACTACGAACCGCCTTTGGAGTTTGAAGGCAACTCAATAACAGACCAGTATTCGGTACTAAATTTCATTGCCAGCCTTGGCTTTCCAACCAGCCCCCGCAAGCTTTGCAGCAGCTTTTCCGAAGTAAAAGATTTCTGTATCGAAATGGAAGCTAAGCGTTATACTTTAGATTATGATATAGACGGCATGGTGATAAAGCTGAACGACTTGGAACAGCAGAAACGGCTTGGATACACGGGTAAAAGCCCAAAGTGGGCAATAGCCTATAAGTTTAAACCCGAAGAAAAGCTCAGCATTATACAAAGCATAGATTTTCAGGTGGGCAGAACTGGTGCAGTAACTCCAGTGGCAAACTTAGAGCCAATCTTTATTTCCGGCACTACTGTCTCCCGCGCCACTCTGCATAATGCCGATGAGATAAGCCGTTTAGACCTGCGTGTGGGCGATAGCGTGTTAGTAGTAAAAAGCGGTGAGATTATCCCAAAGATACTAAGTGTGGATACCAGCCTTAGGCCTCCTACCAGCATCCCCGTCCAGTTCCCTGCCAGCTGTCCAGTATGTGCATCCAAGCTGGAACGCGATGATGAAGGCAGCATTCACTATTGCCCCAATTCTGCCTGCCCCGCTCAGATTAAGCGCAAGATAGAGCACTTTGCCTCGCGTGATGCCATGGACATCAGTGGTTTGGGTGAAAGCCTGATAGCCCGTTTTATTGACGAAGGCATGCTAAACAGCATTCCGGAAATCTATACTCTGAACTTCGACAGAATAGCCACCATGGACAGACTGGGCACAAAGTCTGCCGATAATCTGCGTAATGCCATAGACGCTTCTCGCAGCAAAGACTTTCACAGAGTAATCTATGCACTTGGCATCAGGCATGTTGGCAGCATCACTGCTCGTAGCCTAGCCCAGCATTTTAAGAGCATGGATGCCCTCCGGGCTGCAGACTATGATGAGCTAATAGCTGTGCCAGATATCGGCAAGATTGTTGCTGAATCCATCCTTAGCTTTTTTGCCAATCCCGATAACCTGCACATGATAAGCCTGTTAAAAGAGCAGGGATTGCAGTTTGAATATAGCTCTTCGCAGCAAAGCAGCAGCCTGACCGGTAAAAGCTTTTTAATAACCGGAATTCTGCCAAATTACGGCCGCAAGGAAATGGAAGCCCTTATCCAAAGCCACGGCGGTACCATCTCCGGCAGTGTAAACAAAAACCTGAACTATCTGGTGGTAGGCGATAAACCCGGCTCGATGCTGGAGAAAGCCAAAAAGCTGGAAAGCATAGCCATTGTCTCAGAAGCCGATGTGCTGTCCATGATAAATCCATCTGAGTAAGAAGCCATGAAGATACTAAAAAAATACATCCTGAAAGAACACTTCTCTCCCTTCCTGATCTCTCTGCTGGTAGTAACCTTTGTGCTTTTGATAGACAGAATTATGGACTTGATGAACATGATTATCGAAAAGCAACTGCCATATCAGATAGTGCTGGAAATATTTAGTCTATCTCTACCCTATATGCTGGCTTTGTCCATACCCATGGCGGTACTGGTTGCTACAATCCTCGCTTTTGGACGCATGAGCGTAGATAGAGAGATTATCGCAATCAAATCCAGCGGAGTAAATGTTTATGCCATGCTTGGCCCGCTAATTATAACTGCTGTAATGCTTACCGGTTTAATGGTATATTTTAACCACTGGTTTTTGCCTGATACCAAGGGAG
>DIMZ01000178.1:6379-12036 GCA_002425825.1 Cloacimonetes bacterium UBA5553
TAAAGAACCTGATGCTAAAAGTGGCATATTACAAGCCCATGACAGTAATAAAAGAGAATGAGTTTGTAAACTTCATGGATTACACTGTGTTCACCAAGGCTAACAACGACACCCTACTAAGCGATGTGCTAATCTACGACAGAAGCCAATCCCGCTTTCCCCGCACCGTGTTTGCCAAAACCGGCAATGTAGTGCAGATGGATAACGGCAACAGCCTACAGATAATCTTAAATAACGGAGAGATGCACGAACGCAACGAGCGCGAGCCTGGCAAATATCAGAAAACCACCTTTGATCAATACATAATAAACGTTCGCAATCTCGGTGCCGGTGCCGATTACTTTGAAACTGGATACCGCTCCGACCGCGAAATGACCTTCCCTCAGATTGTTGAATCCCGAAAAGCCATAATAAACGAACTCGCCACCAAACGTAAAGAAGTCAGCTCTCTTGACCAGAGAATTTCCTTTAACAATCTTAAGCCAGCAGGTTACACGCGCGAGGTTGAGCTTCGCAGATTGCGTTCCATGAAGCAGATAGCTTCGGATAGAATAACTGAGCTTAGCGAAACTCTCGGTTCTTTGGAAGTGGAATATCACAAGAAGTTTGCCTTATCCTTTGCTATCATCATCTTCATTCTTATCGGAGTCCCATTGGGGCTGATGACCCGCACCAGCGGTATAGGAATGGCTTTCTCCTTTTCCTCGGTTATCTTTCTGGTCTATTACGTTGCCCTGAATGGAGGGGAACAGCTTGCCGACAAAGGGCTAATGCCTGCCTTTGCCGCTATGTGGCTATCAAACATCATCTTCTTTGTGCTAGCTATATTCCTTATAACTGCTTCGGTAAAAGAAAAACGGCTATTAGACATCCCCACTCTGCTCTGGAAAGTTAAGCATTTACGAAGCAGAAAAACCCCTCCACCGGATGAGATCGTTCACTAAGGGATAATGATGAGAATTATAGATAGATACANNCTTAGAACATACCTGATTATATTCTTCTCCTTTGCAGTGGTTTTCATCGTGATTGATGTGGTGGACAACCTTCCACGTTTGATCCGTAATGGAGCTAGCACTCAGCAAGCTACCCTGTACTACCTTCTGCGTCTTCCCTATCTGGTGGTGCTAACCTCACCTGTAACCGTGCTGCTAACCGGTCTGTTTATGATGAACGCCCTGTCTAAGCACAATGAAAGCGTTGCCATTCGCGCTGCCGGAATCAGCATCAAACGTGCAATGTTCCCCCTCTTTTTAATTGGCTTCACCATCAGCCTCGGCATCGCAGCGATGGGCGAATACCTGTTGCCTTGGGCTGAAACGCAACGCAACTACGTGTATAACGTTCAGATAAAAGGCGAACAACCCGACGACCAGATGCTGAAAGCCCGTATACACTATCAAGGCAAAGAAAATGACTTTTACTATTTCGGCTTTTTCGATGGTTACAAAAACAACCTGAAAGTAATAGACCTCACCCGTATAGACTATCAAACCAAAGAGATAACCGAGCATATTACCGCTACATCAGCAGACTGGAACGGCAGCAGATGGATTATAAAAGACTGTGAAATCCGCCGTTTCCGCGGTGGTGTGCAGGTTATGCACGTATTTTACCCTGAAACAAATCTCGCTATTCTTGATGTGCAACCACAAGACTTTATTCGTATCACCCAAAAGACACTGTCTTTAACCTTCTGGCAACTGAATGATTACATCGGCAGGCTCCGTAAGCTGGGTGATGACCCATCCCGTGAGATTGTTGATCTGCATATGAAGATAGCATTTCCCTTAACCAATCTGATCGTAATCTTCTTCTTTATGCCCATTGCCACTTCCAACACCCGCTCTAAGGGTAGAGGATGGGTTATTATGCTTGGTCTGGTGGTCTGTTTTGCTTACCTGATTGTGGTGCGCGTAATCCAAAGCCTTGGCTACAATGGTGTTATTCCACCCGTAATAGCTGCCTGGCTACCCAATGCCGTGTTTACCATTCTGGGTATAGGCTTTTTATACAAAGCCGAGATATGAAGACAACCCTGTGCCTGCTGCTATCGCTGGGGCTATCCCTTTGCCTTCACGCGAAAAAGCAGAGCTATCCCACTGCCTATTTGTATTCCTATCCACAAACGGTGATAGCTACCGCAAAAGCCCCAGTAACCTGGAGCAATGCCGTTTGGCTAAAGGCAGCAGGAATTGTGGGGATAGGCGCGGGCTTGTACCTGATAGACTACGATGTTCAGCGTTTTACTTTGGATAACCGCAACAGCTTTAGCGCAGATTTCTCCAAAGCAGCCAAACAATTTGGTGAAGGCAAGTACATCCTTCCCGCCATAGCTGTTACCACCATTGGCGGACAAATTTTTCAATCCGACAAAACTACAGATACAGGACTCCTTTGCTTAAAAAGCTTCTTGCTATCCAATAGTGCCACCCAGGTACTAAAAGCAATTAGCCAAAGGGAAAGACCGGAAGCCAATCGTGGCAAGCAGTTCTTTAACGGAAGCGGATATCGTAAAAACAGAGAGTCCTTCCCCTCGGGTCATGCAACCGTGGCATGGGCGATAGCACCCATTCTGGCAGAGCAGTATAAAGACAATAGCCTTATCACACCTCTAGTATACAGCATAGCCACCCTTACTTCAATCTCTCGTGTGCACGATAACAAACATTGGGCAAGTGATGCCTTTATCGGCTCGGTTATCGGTTATCTGGGTGCACAAATGTGCCTGAAAACCACTCCCCGCCTGCAAGTGCTACCCAATGCAGACCTGCAGGGACTTAGATTTAGCTGGGACTGGTAACAGGATAAACGGGTCCATAAGAGGCTTAACTAATCTAACTCCAAATAGATCTCAATGCTAAGCTAAGCTCTCTTTCGTTTCATTATCGCCTCTATGTGTGTCATTATCTTGTCATTTAATAGCATATAATCGCATATAATCGCCAAAGAATCATATTTAGTTATCCTTTTTGCCCCTTATCTGATACCTAATAATCCAGTAAGTATCCAGTAATGATTCTCTAATCTCATTAGGGAATGATTAGGGAATGATTAGGGAATCATTAGAGATGTGATAAGTGGAGAATCGGGACTTTATAATCGAGTTTCGGTCATGAAGCACAGTCATGAAGCACAGTCATGAAGCACACGTAATGAAGCAGTCATCAAGCAGTTCTGGAGTCAACCTTTTAAGTATAAATGGCAGAGCTCTAAGTATCGCATTAAGGATTATCGAATTGACCATACGAAATTAGAGCATAAAAGTTATATCACACAGGACACTAACGCTCCAGAAACCAGCATAATATGGGTGCGAATATGCAATACGGAGATACAATTTGAGAAATTCGTTGACAGAACTTAGGTGCAGTTCAATTTTGCAAGATAGAAAACTATTGTGAGGTTAGAATTATGAAACGTTGTTTATTCTTGGCATTTATGTTTATTCTGTTAGGGTCGCTATGGGGAGCCAGAAGTTTTAGCTTTCTCATTTTGAGTTTTGAGCCATCATGCATAAATCTGGGGATTGGTGGCGCAGCCGTGGGCGGTGTAAATATATGGCACAAAGATGCTTTAACATCATACTCCAATCCTGCAGCCGGAGCTTTTAGGGAGGGGATAAGCTGGGGCTTCAGCGAGAAAGATTGGCTGAAAGATACTGGCTTTGGTTACCGATATAACGCTTCCCTGGTAAACATAGGTTACAAAGGACTATCCATCACCTTGCCGACATATAAGCTAAGTGAACAAAGCGGGCAATTCCTGGATTGTGGAATTCAAACGGGAGAGAATGCTACTCCTCAGGCTGGAGAAAAGTACCACTGTTATGACACAGTCTCGGTTTATGGTATTGCCATAAACGCCTCGGATTTAGCAGATAAGTATCTAGCTCAGGACATTATAAGTGAACATATAGATGTGGCGGTAGGCGTAAACTACAAAGGTGTTAAAAGCTATCTTGCGCCTCCAGGCAGTGCAGTTGGCATCGGTAAAGGTGGCAGTTGGGACGTTGGTGCTGTTGGACGCATTTCTTGGGAAGACGTGAGTGGTATTGGACTTGAAGTAGTAGGCGCATATAATCATAACAACTTATTTAATGCCAAGTCGGACTTTGGTGGGGGACACATCTACCCCATTTATGAGCGTGAGAGTAGCGGTTATGCCTTCGCAGTAAACCTATCTGGCGAGAAGGTATTAGGTGGGTTGATCCCCGATGAGTATATGTTCTTTGATAGGTTATCATCATTTCGCTATTTGCACAATAACACTAACGAGGGTGGTGATCGAATACAGGGATTTGGATATGAACTTGGACTGTTTGATACCTTTTTTATACGTAAAGGACGTTATAAGCACTATGCTGGCGATATTGTTGGAAATACGTCCGGTTATGGAATAAACCTGCATTACAAGGAGCTTATCTCACTATCGTGGAATTATGCCGAATATCCTGGCGGATTATTGATGAATGGTCCGCAAAAAGCTGAAGATATAAACGTTAATGTGGATTTCATTACCCTGGGAAATGCTCTGAACAAGCTCTTTTCATCGCGTTCTGNNCGTTCTGGTTTGTAGTGATTCGAGGTTTGTGATATCTGACTCTGGCTTATTGACACAAACATCAGTGAATTGTGTGCTATCAATTACCAGCGTGCTATTCGTGTAAGGACAAATAAAGCGAGCATATAAACTCATCTATATAACGCTTAAGGTCTCCTCGCTCCTTCTCAATCTTGGGTTGCAAAGCGCTGCTTGACAAAAGAAGCCCTTCATTTTTCCTGCCCGTAAACGTTATTATTAAGTCAGCTTTATGAATTAAGGCATGAATATTTTGTGTAAGTATTAGGAGTATTAATGCGTTGTAAACATTGTAATGCAAAATTGGCAAGCCATGACGTGTGGTGTGTGGAGTGCGGCAGGCAAACGGAAGCGGTTAAGAACGATTTATCAGCTATGAACAGCCTGCGGGCAACAGCGAGTAAATTCATGCCTGTAAAGGCTAATTCGATACCTGGTGCAGCGTTTATTATTATCTGTGGCTTTATTCCGATAGCAGTATTAATCTGGCTGTTTAGCGGGTATATATCATTAGAAAGTAGCAGCACTATGCAGATGGTATTAAATCTATTTATTAAGTCTGTAGCTATAAGTATATTTGTTCCGTTTGTGTTATTAGCTTTTACAGCTATTTGCAAGCATAGTGAGTATCGACTTAGCTTTGCCGATGTTAGTTCATCTATGATAAGCTATCCCAAGTATCTAATCTTTAGTTTGATATCGGCGTTATACTACTCACTTATCTATCTTATCTGCTTTGGAACGCCCAATTTTGCCTCACTGCCAATACTGAGACTGGTGTGGATTGTCTTGTTAAACTATTGGATAGCCATAAGCTTACCTGCAGTAGTTATCATGGAGCATTATTCTTATAGTCCCTGGCAATCGATTAAGAAATCTTATCGCCATTTACATGATGTGCGTTGGAACATCTTTTTGCTAACCCTTGTGTTAGTGGTAATAAACAGCATTGCTGGACTGCTATTGTTTATCCCGTTAGTGATATCCTTGCCCTTATCCCTTTTTGCCATACGGGACTACGCTCGCAAGCTATTTGAATTTGAACTACTTGAGTATCGCAGGTAGGGAGTTGGCAT
>DIMZ01000178.1:12063-15153 GCA_002425825.1 Cloacimonetes bacterium UBA5553
GTAATTCTAATACTCGTGATATCCTTTGCCGCTTATAAGTATTATACACGCTCATTTACCGAAACTAAGAGCCAATATCTGATGGATACTGTGGTAGAGATTTCTGCATCGTCTAAAGACAAGAATGTTGGCAAGCAGATAGATGCTGTATTCAGCTATATAAAAGAGCTGGAAGACCATCTTAACGAGTATTCGGACGGTAGCTGGCTTAGCAAGGTAAACAACAGCAATGAAACCAGCTTTGATATGGACGCTGATGTGTATGAGATGCTGGTGATAGCCGATAGCTTGTATAAACTAACTCATGGTGCTTTTGACCCCACCATTAAGCCTGTCTGGGATTTATGGGGCTTTAATTCTGAATCACCGACCCCGCCTGACTCGCTGGAGATAAAAGCTCAGCTTAAGCGGGTTGGCTTCCACAAGTTAAGCTTCGACAAACAAAAACTAATAAAGCCCGCAGATATGCAAATTAGCTTAGGTGCAATAGCCAAGGGATACATCCTGGATAAGGCATTTGCGTATATGCAATCCAAAGGCTTAAAAAGCGGTTACATTAGCTGCCGCAGCTCGATTAGGTTCTTTGGGCTTGGCTTTCCACAGGTAGTTTATATTCAGCATCCACGGAAAGCCGAAGATCACATCGCTAGCTTTAAGATATTTAACAAAAGCGTTGGCACTTCTGGTGACTATCAACAATTCTATGAGATTGATGGCATCAGGTATCATCACATAATAAACGCACTTACCGGTTATCCGGTTCAGAATGTGCATTCGGTAACCATAGAAGGCCCCACAGCTGCCTGGGCAGATGGCTTGTCCACAGCTTTATTCCTCATGGCACCCGAAGAAGCCATTGAAATAGCCAAACAATTCCCCGAAACCAATGCAATAATCTATTACGATCGCGATGGTGAGATTGTGTCGCTAAAGTCTATGGGCTTTAAGGACAGTGAGCTAAAAGAGAATCCATGAGCATTCCTGATATTCAGAATCAAGCTGATAAACGCAAGATAAGCATTGATAAGGTTGGCGTAAAGGGTGTGCGTTACCCTATTGTTGTGGAAGATAGAAGCGCGGGAATACAACACAGCGTAGCAGACTTAAACATTTATGTAGAGTTGCCTCATCACAGACGCGGAACTCACATGAGCAGATTCATTGAGGTGCTAAACAGGTATCACACCGAAGCATTTATCGGCAAGCTCGATATGTTCCTTTCGGAACTAAAAGATACGATGAAGGCCGAAGCAGGGTATGTGGACATTCGTTTCCCCTATTTTGTTCGCAAACAAGCTCCAGTGTCTAAGATTGCTTCGCTTTTGAGCTACGATTGCACGTTCAGTGCGTCATACAAAGATAGCTTTTGCCTGTGGATAGGAGTATCAGTTCCCGTTACCACGCTCTGTCCATGCTCAAAAGAGATAAGTGAGTATGGAGCGCATAATCAACGTTCGGAGATTAGAATAAGCGTATGTTATAGTAAGTTTGTATGGCTGGAAGAGCTGATTGCTATTGCCGAACAACATGCAAGCTGTGAGATTTATCCCTTGCTGAAGAGGCCGGACGAGAAGTTTGTTACCGAAAAGGCTTATAATAACCCTAAGTTTGTGGAAGACATAGTGCGGGAGATAACTTTGGAGCTTCAGCATGATGAGCGGATAATTGGCTTTAGTGTGGAATCTGAGAACTTTGAATCAATCCACAATCATAATGCATACGCAATGATAACACGTAGCTAAGATCAAAGAGATATGAAGCAATACCCAAGTAGTGAAGAAGCCTCTTCCCTATCGGCAGTAGCCATAAACAATTTGTCGGATGTGTCGATTAAAACCCTGCCTAATGGATTGAAGCTTATTGCTTATCCGGATAATGCCAATAGAGTGCTTTGCCTTCAGCTATACATTAGAACAGGCTCTGTAAAAGAAAAGCCCGGTGAGGAAGGTTACTCACACTTTATTGAGCATCTATGCTTCAAGGCAACCCGTAAGTTCCCTTCTAACTCCATCTCTGCATATGCTTCGTCCCTGGGCGGATTACTGAATGCTTTCACCGATTATGACTGTACATGCTATTACATTCTTATCCCCTCCGAAGAGCTTATGCCTGCGCTAAATGTGCTTAGCCAGCTTGCATGCCATACGTGCTTTACTGAGGCTGATGTAGCTTTCGAAAAAGATGTTATCCTTGAGGAGATTAAGCAATATGAAAACGATCCCGAGCCTGATTTTATTGAATACATCCAAGTAAATCACTTTTCCAAAAGCCCGCTGAAAAGACCTGTTCTTGGCAGTCAGGCATCCATTTCAGAAGCCAGCTTCAAGTCACTTAGGAGGTTTTACGATAAGCATTACACTCCTCAAAACTGCTTTCTGGTGATTAGCGGAGACTATATTGAGCAAGAACTATATGATGGCGTAGAAAACTTCTTTGGCAACTGGGCTAACAAAAGAGGGCTAAGCAGATACAGGGTAAGAATAGAACCAGAGAAAGTGAAGTTTAATACTATGTTTCGCAAGAAAGCAAAAGGCGAAGAGTACTTGGCATTCGTGTTAAGTGAGCTATCTGAGCAACACCCTATGTCTGATGCCTTGCTGTTGGCAGTAAGGTATTTAGCGATTGGGAAGTCTTCCAGGCTATTCAAAAGACTGGTTGAAGAAGAGAAGCTATGTTCTGCTGTTAAAGTGAGTTCGCTAAGCGGAGTACTGTCCGGTGCATCAGTTATTCTTACCTGCCCAATAGGCCGCAAGAACATTGCCCGTATCTTGTATGTGTTCAAAGACGAGTTTTGTCGCTTACTTACCCATGGCATCCCGCCGGACGATATGCATCTTATTAAACAGGATGTTATACATAGTTGGCTTTACAGCTTTGAGGGAGTGGAAAATACTGCCAATCTATTAGCCGCCGAGGAGTTTAACGGAAGTCTGCATGAGTATAAAACTTATGGTGCCAAAATACTGGCACTTGATATGGAAGATGTATTTTCGGTTATGCGCAAGTATTGGCAACCCAATACTGTAAGGATATACCATCAGGGAAGCAAGCATCTTGAAAGCGTGGAGCACTTTAAGCTAAGCAGCGACA
>DIMZ01000178.1:15159-17993 GCA_002425825.1 Cloacimonetes bacterium UBA5553
CAAACGTTCCAAAACCTAACACTGTAACCAGTAACTCATCATCCAGAATTAGCCAGTTAGCAGATGGATATTATGCAATAAGCCTCAGTAATGGGATGCAGGTGCTACTAAGGCAAGTGAGTAATAAAAGCGTTACCGGCTTTGCCTTATCGTCTCATACCAGTCAGCTTTGCGAATCAGATACACAGCGGGGACATAATTTCTTTACTTCTACCATGTTGCTATATGGCACGCAGTATCACAGTCATTCGGAGCTGATGCGTTACTCGCGGGAGTATGGGTTTAACATCCGGGCTATTCATCACATAGACAGCACTACCTACAGAGGGAAATGCCAGCCTGATTGCCTCGACAAGGCTTTGTATATACTTTCTGAGATAGTGCAGCATCCAAAGTTTGACAAAGAGCACTTACAGCTCTTAACTTCGGCTGCCCTTGATGGCATACGCAGGGATAATGACTATCCCGTGTCTTATGCATATCATAAGTGGTTTGAGATGTTGGTTAGTAATAAAAGCAATTTATTCAGAAGCACCGGTAATCCAAGCGACATCAGGTCTATAAGGATGAAAGACATTCTTGCCTGGTATGAAAAGTGGGACATTGCCCGAGACTTTCATCNNATCTTGGCATAGTTGGCTCCCATCAGCCGGAAGAAATTGCGGAGATGTGCGATAGACTGTTTACTACAAATGGCTCTAACAAGCCCTATCTGTCACATAACGTATATTTTAGCCTATCGGACAAGAAAAAGATAAAGCAGTATCGAGAAACAGATCAAGCAATAATTCATCTGGGAGGATATGCAACTCCCGCTTCATTTGTGGAAGACAACGCTGCTTTCCATGTATTAGCTCACATACTGGGTGGAGACATCTCTTCCCGATTTTTTGATATCCTGCGTGAGCAATATGGCTTTGCCTATCAAACCGGGTTTGACTTCAGCTCGGTGAAAGAGCTGGGATTTTGGAATGCCTATGCATTTTGTGATAAACAGGACTATAATAAGTGCATAGCAACCATGAAGGATATACTTACAGACATAGTTTGCAACGGAGTAACGGCTTTGGAGCTGGATAACGCCAAGAAGTACCTTGTTGGCATGAATCGTTTTGATCATGAAAGTGCATCTTACACGGCTTCTTCCATGTCTAATCTTGCTGCCTTGGGCTATCCTCCCGAGTATTATCTAAACAGAGAATCACGCATCAGAGCGGTTAGCCTGGAGCGCATTCATAGCATAGCCGCTAAATGGCTTAATAGTGATAATCACTACCTACATATTCTGGTGTAATTATGATAAAACTTGGCATCGATATCGGTTCACGCAACACAAAGCTGGTGTTGTTCGACGATGATAACAACTCGATNNTACTGCTATGGAACAACTGATGTATCGGTGATGAATAGCGTTAACATGCTGATAACAGAAGCTTTTGCCAAAAGTGCGTTATCATGGGAGAGCATTGATAGTATTGGCGTTACAGGATACGGTAGAAAGCTTTTTCCAAAAGCAGATTCTGTGCTTTCGGAGATTTCTTGTCATGCCAGTGGTTGTTTATACTACTTCCCAAATGCCAAGTCAATCATCGATATCGGTGGTCAGGATTCGAAGATTATCACCATAAAAGACAATGCCAAAGTAGATGACTTTGTAATGAATGATAAATGTGCAGCCGGCACAGGAAGATTTTTGGAAATGACCGCCTTTCGCCTTGCCTGCGAAGTATCAGATTTAGCCCAGATGGCATCAGAATCGAAGCAATCCCAAAAGCTTAATTCCACTTGCGTGGTGTTTGCCGAATCAGAGATAATAGGCATGATGGCTAAGGCTATCAGTCCCCAAGATATAGCACGCTCTGTGCATATTAGCGTTGCGCGCAGAATTGCCTCGCAAATGTCTTCCTTAAACTGGGAAACGCCGTTGCTGTTTACAGGTGGTGTGGCAAAAAACGCTGATCTGGCTTATTGTATATCTATTGAACTGGGATGTAGCATTCTATCTCCGCCAGAGCCCGAGATTACCGGAACTCTTGGTGCGGCAATATTGGCAGGTAAACAATGAAATATGACTATCATATCCATACAGAGTTTAGCCCCGATAGCAGGCTAATAGGAAGCGATCTGGTTGCTAAGGCTATCGCATGCAATTATGATGAAATTGCTATCACCGAGCATCTTGACCTTTTACCGCACGAGTTATCCGCTTGTGGATTGCCGTCACTAACCAGGTATCGGGCTGCCGTTAGCAAGCTACAGGCAGATAATCCTCAATTGCGCATACTATTTGGTATTGAAATTGGTGATTATCACAGAGTAAAAGACTTTGCCAAGTCTCTGGTAAACGAGATTGAATTCGACATTGTATTAGGTTCAGTTCATTTTTTGCCCGATAACACTAATGTAGCCATGCCTATGCCAAAACCACTAAGCAGAGAACAGACTATAGCTTATTATAACTACAACTTAGACTTGGTACGCAATTGCGAATTTGATGTTTTAGCACACTTGGGGGTGTATAAGCGATATTATCCATATGTGCCCGACGAAAGCTATGTTTTGCCGATAATAAAAGACATCTTTAGCACAATGATAGATAAACGCATAGCTCTCGAAATAAACTTTGGACCACTACGCCGGGGCTATGCTAATTTACATCCTGAAAATGAGCACATTAAGCTATACAAAAGCATGGGCGGAAAGCTGTTCTCAATTGGTAGTGACGCGCACGAAATAGACCATTTTGATGACCATTATAGCAGTGTTCCCACTGAGTTTTCCACTCCCTTCAGGTACATGATTTAGAACTCCCCCCTTGAACGAATTACTAATGA
>DIMZ01000178.1:18006-23304 GCA_002425825.1 Cloacimonetes bacterium UBA5553
ACGGATGAGATGCGTAGTTCATGCGTAATTCTACTGTATAAGATGCATGTGTGGTTTTCGGTACACTAAAACAAACCCCCGTCGATGCGGGGGTAGCTTTACATCTGATCTTGGGGCAGTGCCCAGGTAATCTGGAGCTAAATGGGGGATTCGAACCCCCGACCTACTGATTACGAATCAGTTGCTCTACCGGACTGAGCTAATTTAGCCTCTAATAATCTTTACATACGCGGATTTGTCTATGCCGTCTCTAAAACAACCTTTATGCAAACGTATTCCATCTGTTTCAAGGTAAGTGCAGGGAGTATCTATTTCCAGCTTGTGTCTAACTGTGGTTTGCAGCGTTACATTAACAGTGCTGTCATACTCAATATTGCGTGGAAACCAGTATTCGTCTGCCATGAACCCAATCACTTGCTTGCCATCAGAAGTAGGGTGCCACTCAGGAATTGGGAACCAATAGATAAGCTTGATTGTGGTGGGGTTTTGCATAAGAGCTTCTTTGGCTATGCTATAACAGACAACTAAGGAAGTGGAATCGAGCAAAGCAGGTACTGATAATGACGGGCTGAAATGCTCTGTAGTTAAGTTCGTAGTAAGCAATGGAAAACTTCGTTTGGCATTCACAAACAATTGCTCTATCCTGGCGTCTTTGCTTATAAAGAAGCTGTAATAGTTGTTGGTATCAGTCTGGTCTGGCTCAATGGTAAATTCTGCAGTTACAAAAACACGGTTAAGCGAATTTGATAAACGCAAGTCTAAGAAATATTCTGGAGCCGATATCAGACCGAAAGTGATTTGCTCATCTCCTGATGTGTCTGCGATTAGAGACAGCCAGAACATGACTAACAATATGCATAGTATAAGTCTGCGCATTTATAGCTCCTGAATATTATGTATTACACTTGGCATGGAAAAACAGGCCGTATTTTCGTCAAGCAAATTTCCGAGAACACGGCCTGTGGCACAAGCTTAGATATTGTATGTTACTATAATCAAGTTCTTAGTTTCCTATGGCTATGCCAGCCTGTAGGGCTCTGATATTTGCTTCTACAATAGCCTCACCTTTTCGCGCGAAGATAGCCCTAATGGCATCCTCAATCTCGGCCTGTGTAAAACCAAGATGCTTGATGGCAGCACCCAGAACTACAATGTTCATAGAGCGGCTTGCCTTAATCTCTTTTGCAATGGTATCGGCTTCGAATAGCACATGGTTTGGGATGCTTTTTATCTCGGAGTAGATATCCTCCACATCCGGATAGTTTGCGATGTTATTAAAAGGCACCGCATTAGTAATAATCCATCCTTCCGCATTTAGATATGGTAGATAACGCAATGCCTCCATTGGCTCTACGCTAAGAATCATATCTGCACCGCCAAAGCTGATAAGGTCACTCCAGATGGCTTCATCGGACAAACGCAAATGAGACTGCACGTCTCCCCCACGTTGACTCATACCGTGTACTTCAGCTTGTTTGAGGTGCATTCCGCGCTTCAAGGCTGCAGTTCCGATTATTGTGGCAATGGTTAAGATACCTTGTCCACCAACACCTGCTAGTATTATATCTTTTTTCATCTTCAGCCTTCCATTTTGTGTTTTCTTTTTAGTGTTTGCACGCATTCGCGGCGGGGAATGATTACAGATACGCCATTATAGGCAATTTCTTCTTTGTATATCTGAACCATTTCGGGGAAGTTCTTCTTGAACGGTACAAATACGCGGATGTGTTCTTTTTCTACACCAAGACCAGCACAGATGTCTTCCAGTTTGCCGAAGGCAGTATAGTCTTGTCCACCTGTCATACCGGTAGTGGAATTGTCGAGAATAACTATCACAACGTTAGATTTGTCGAATATGCAGTCAAGCAAACCAGTAAGACCGGAATGTGCGAAAGTGCTATCTCCGATAACCGCTATGGCAGGGAAGTGGCCACTATCTGCAGCACCCTTTGCCATAGTGATCGAAGCTCCCATATCCACGCATGAATTAATGGCATTATAGGGCGGCATGAAGCCGAGTGTGTAGCAACCAATGTCGCTGAATACATGACCACGTCCATATTCTGTTAAAGCCTCGTTTAATGCCAGGTATGAATCGCTGTGAGGACATCCGACGCAAAGCATGGGCGGTCTGCCGGTTACTACGGCAGGGATTGGCTTGCCATAAGTGTCGGGAAGCCCTAAGGCTTTTGCTACTTTATTTGGATTAAGCTCGCCATCGCGGGTAAGTGTGCCATCAAGTCTTCCGTGAATTGGCTTCATTCCGGTAAAAGCCAAGCCCTTGAGTTGCTCTTCCACTAAAGGCATACCCTCTTCAAGTATAAGCAGAGAGTCACACTTGTTGTATAGCTCATGAATCTGCTCGTTGGGTAAGGGATACTGACAGATTTTTACTACCGGGTAAGGGATTTCTTTACCCTGAAACACTTCATTAAGATAGTTGTATGCCAGACCTGTGCAGATTATTCCTTTCGATAAGTCTTTTGCTTCAAATTGGAACGAGTTAAAGGGAGACTTTGCCGACTCGCAAACAAAGTCATTTTGAAGCTCAATCAGGTGTTGATACTTCTTTCTGGCAATAGCTGGTAATAGCATAAACTGGAACAAGTCATCGGGGGTCTTTAGTCCGTTTTGAGAAATTGGGGCACGACGAACAACTCCCGCGCGCGAGTGCGATAGACGAGTAGTAAGCCGGATAAGTACCGGCACTTTGTACTTTTCAGATAGCTCGAAACCATAGAAAGCCATGTCATAGCATTCTTGTTGATTGGATGGTTCTAAGATGGGGATCATGGCAAACTTGCCATAGAATCGTGAGTCCTGCTCGTTTTGTGAGCTATGCATAGAAGGGTCGTCTGCCACAGCAACAAGTAATCCACCATTTGCTCCAGTGAAAGCAGAATTCATAAAGGGATCGGCAGCTACGTTCAAGCCAACATGCTTCATCATGGCCATAGTGCGCTTACCTGCGAAACTCATGCCTATAGCAGATTCCATTGCCGTTTTTTCGTTTGAACTCCAGGTTCTGTGAATTCCTTCGGCTTGTTTGCTTCTTTGTACATACTCCATTATCTCGGTTGATGGAGTACCGGGATATGCGTAGAAGCCGGAGATACCGGCATCTAATGCACCTTGCGCCAAGGCTTCATCGCCCAACAGCATCAAAGCATCCATAATTGTGTCTCCTTGATGTATTTATTTACTGTATAATAACTTAAGCTTCCTCAGACCCAATTTCGTGTCTTGTGCTACAGTGTGAAACCAAGCATCTATTCGTCAAGCAGAAATCCTTAGCTATTATCACGATACTACTTGAAGTATCAGCTATCGTCCGGGGTGGAGCATACACGCCATTGCCAATTGCCCAGTGCCGTACCGGGGATATTCATGCGAGCAGTATCATCCAAGCCTATTATGTCTTGATACGGAACAATTATTCTCTCGCATGATGATGCTAAAGCGATATTAAACATCACTCTATGGATGTTATCTATGCTCGGGCTTGCCTTGCAATCGTGTCTATGGCTGCAATACTCACGAAGATGCTCAAGGCTTTTTGAGTCTGAGTCAAATGATGAAAACCACCCTTTTAGAGTAGGGTTGTCGTGAGTGCCTGTATAGAGCCATCTGTTTTCGGGGTAGTTGTCAACATCGGGAACAGCATCTTCAAAACAGAATTGTAACACTATCATACCCGGAAAACCATAATAATCTCAAATTTGGCAAACATCATCATTTAGTACACCGAGGTCCTCTGCAATAAAGCGCTCTCTACCAAACTGTTTGCACAGCTTTGAAAAGAAATCGTGCGGATTGGCAGGCATCCACTTTCCCTGTTTAGCAGACTTAGGGGGAACCAGAGAGCCATCCTGTGCTTTATCCGGATCGATGCTCCAATAATTCACATAACCGATAAAATGATCTAATCTTAGTAGATCAGAGTATTCCAGAGCGTTGGAGATGCGTTTAAAGAAAAGCTTATAGCCGTCTTCTTGCATGGCATTCCAATTGTATATAGGATTACCCCATAGCTGCCCATCTTGTGCAAATGAGTCTGGGGGCACTCCGGCAAAATGCTTCCTGGCACCGCTGTCATCGAGATCGAATAGATGAGGATATGCCCATACTTCTGCACTTTCATATGATAAATACAGTGGCACATCACCAACTAGCTGAATATTGTATTTGTCTAAAGCTGAACGGAATGCCATCAATTGCTCTTTTGCTATACATTGATAGGCTGCAATAATCTTCATCTCTTCCTCATGCTTAGACCATAGCCTGCTATATAGCTCGTCATTATAGTTACGATGTTCTGTATTCCACAGATACCAAGCATTATCGTCATATAGCCTGCTAAGCAATTGAAACGCAAGATAAGGCTTTATTGTGTAAGCATGTGCTTCAATAAACGGATTTACGTCGTTCACGAGCAGCCAGTTCCTTGCCGCAATTTGTAGAAGCTTGTTTTTGCTGCGATACACACTTTCATAAAACACTTTATCTGAAGCGGGCAACTTAGCTTCATTAAGGGTTTCTAAACTTACTAATCCTTGTTGATACAACAGCTCAGGGCTAATCAAGTATGGGGATATTGCGAATGCAGAGATTGGATTATATGGGGAATTGCCATACCCGCAATGATTGATAGGAAGTATCTGCCATATGTTGAAGCCTTTTTTACAAAGCATTTCAGCAAATCGATATGCTGCTGGGCCTAAATCACCAATACCGTAGTCAGTATCAAGAGAAATAATATGAAGTAAAACACCCAATTGCCTCATTATGCGTTTAGAACCTCAATCAAGCATCTACTTAGCAGGATGTTGCTATCTGCTACTGACAGCTTATACTGCGAGTCTGTGTCTAGTAACACTCTAAATATACTTTCAACAGAGTTGAGTGTGTAAGACTTGGCAAAGTCTAAAAATTCTTTGCGCTGAGTTTGAAACAAATCCATCAAGTGCTTAGCAATAATCTCCGAATCAGATAAGTGAGCTTTCTTTAGTAGCAAGATCCGCCAGATTACTGCATAGAATTTGTTTAGCTGAAACAATACCTGCAATGCTTCCCAGTCTGCAGCAATCATCAACTGAAGTGTCTCCAAAGTTTGCTTTAAACTCTTTTTGCCCAATGCTCTGTAAAAGTCTATCAGTGAGCCCATACGGGTAGTCCCCAAGCTCCTTAGCACGTCAGCTTCGGTGATCTGATTTCTATCTGCGCTTAATAGATCCAATTTGCTTAATTCATTTGCTGCGTAGTAGTAATCTAAATCTATGCGAGAGATAAATTCTTCGA
>DIMZ01000178.1:23318-24324 GCA_002425825.1 Cloacimonetes bacterium UBA5553
TCCCTATCTTCCTGGTTTCTATATCCAGCCATTCGCGTAATGCACCACCGTATTTGGGTGGATCACAAGCTACTACAATACAGCTTGATTTTATCTTCTTCCAGGCGGATAAGCGCGCATCAATCTTCTCTGCTATTACAACAATGCTTTGGATATCTGAGGGGGCATTAAAATAGTCAGTTAACACTTCCAACTCGTTCTTACCGAGTTTATCGGCATTTCGGACAACGACAAGTTTTGCAGTGGAGAATATGGAAAAAGCGTCTAAGTGCTCTGCCAGAACAGCAGGCTTTGTATCGTCTGCATATACTATGGTAGTATCAGCTTCGAAATTGGACTTTAAGGTTGTTCTAATGGCTTCCAGAGCTTTGTCGGCTAAATACGCTTCTGCACCTAACAGCAGGTAGGAATTGCCTAACCGCAACTCACCCGTTGCGAGAGTAAAGGGAGTTTTTGGACTACTATCATTCATATCTTATTTAAAGACCATTAATAGGATAGATATCAGACCAATTACCCAGCAATATATGGCAAAATACTTCAGACCGCTATTTTCGATTAGCCTGATGAGAAATGCTATTACCAGATAGCCTACAATCATAGAGCTTATGAACCCGGCTATATAAACGTGCATCAGCTTTGGTTCAATATGCGTAAATGCCTTAAATTCGCTTATGTTGGCAGCAAGGATGGCAGGGATACTAAGCAAGAATGAGAAGTGTGCCGCATCTTTACGCTTTATGCCTGTAGCTAATGATGCTGTTATGGTTGTTCCTGAGCGTGATATACCTGGTAGAATGGCAAGCCCCTGGGCTAAGCCGATTATAATGGTGCGCCAAATCCCCATATTAGAAGCGGGAATACCAGAATCTTTCAGGTAATCTGACACAAAAACAATTGCTCCAGTAAAGATCAGTAAAACGGCTACAGTTAGTGGTATGTCATATACCTGTCTTAAGTAATCTCCAAATGTCGCATAGAATGCTCCAGTTGCCAATGAAGCAGT
>DIMZ01000178.1:24363-29690 GCA_002425825.1 Cloacimonetes bacterium UBA5553
GAAAACAATGAGGTTTCTATTCTTTCTGTGACTTTCACCATGCATTGTGTTGCCCCAACTAAACAGGGATACAAGCAAATCCCACAATGTCTTACGGAAATATACAAGCACTGCAACAAGTGTACCCAGATGCATGAATAGCTCAAAAAGGATGTTTTCACTTTCTCCAATGCCAAAGAAGTATTGCGATAGCACCAAATGCCCCGAACTGCTAACGGGTATAAATTCTGTTAAACCTTGAACTATTCCTAAGAATACTGCTTGGAAGAAATTCATATCTTCTCCTATAATAGCCCTGGCACATTATATTGGCCAGTCTTTGATAATGGGACTAAAGTAAAACCTGCTGCTTTGAGTTTACTTATAAATCGCTTCAGATAGAGATACTTGTCCATGTTATGGCAATGACTGATTACTATTATATTGCTTCTGGTTGCCGACAACTCAATAATCTGGCTTAATTTTGAGTCCATCGTGGATTGACTGATGTTGGGCGAATCTAAGAACAAATCATTTCTGTATGACTGGATATGAGCCTTCTGTGCTACTGAATAAGCTACTGAAACATTTGAAGTTCTACTATCAAGGAAGTACTTATCATGTTTCTTAAGGGTTATCATCACCGCACGCATAACATCTTCGTCTGTAGTAGCAAGACTACCCATGTGATTGTTAATACCTGCACAATCCGGCAATTGCTTTATGAATCTGGTTAATATCTTTTCAATCTCAGATTTATCATATTGCACAAATATGGCGTTATTGCCGGGATTCACATTCGGGTAACCGATAGGCTCCATAGGAACATGGATTAGCGTTTCCCTACCCTGTGCTGAAGCCTTTTGCATTGTATGCACGCTGAAGGGCTCATCAGGGAATATGGCAAAATTAACTTCTTTGTCCAAAGAAAAGAATGCCTCGAGAAGCTCTCCACTAATAGCACCGAAATCATCAACAACAATTGAGATAGTCTTAGGTGTGGTTTTACTTGAGTATAGCTTTGAGTCATAATACAAGTTTATCAGATACTTTTCTTTCTCATGTGATGTAGAAAAGCTAAGGCTTTGCTTGCCAGAAGAGTCAGTGCCTTCTAGAAATCTTGCTCCTGCCCGCTCAAGCTCACCTTTAAAAATCATGTTAGCATAGGTTAAATCCATCACAGACTTATCTATTGGAGCTGAGTATGTAATCAAATCATCTTTCTTTCTACGTTTTGGATAGCTTTTTGGTATTCCGAGTTTCTCTAAGGTCTTAGATATCGTAGCGTCCAAAGTAGGAATCTCGTTCTTCTCTTTTGTAGTATGAGTTTCAGGTGCTGTTGATGGCACTTCATCCATCTTATGGCTATCTTGTTGTTTAGAAGGGAGTTTTGCAGACCTGGATTTAGAGGGTTTAGACTTCCTTATAGCTTCTGTTTCGGGAGAAGAACTGCTGGATTCGGTTAATCTGGAAGGCTCTTTGATAATCAACCACAGCACTATACAGGTGAAGATGCCTACTATTAGGAATATACCGATAGATCGGTCTTTGTTCTTGCGTTTCACTTTCTTGGGTTTGCTTTTCTTTAGTTTGGGCATATTACAACCGCCTACTTGAGGTTAACCGGGTTCAACTTCCGCAGTATCGAAGTAACTGCAGCAACAAAAGGATAGAATATTAGGTTTGACAATAACAAGCCAACAAGAATTAGAGCTGTATTGACATACACATCAGTGATACCATTAAAGCTAAGCAAGCTCAACCTGAAGTCAATACTCAAATTACTTTTTAGACCCTCCAAACAGGGAATGATTAGGTAGCCTATGCTTAACTGATATAATCTTACCGCAAGTATGATTAAGGCAACGGCCAGTAAGCTGAATCTGGCAAACGATAGTTTATGCCATTTATACCAAGCCATGCAGGCACGTAAAGAGCGTGTGCTCCCATAGCCTCTCTTCCTGTAAGGCTCAAGCCACATGTGTTGCAGATAATAATAGATAATCATCAGGGTAGTAAAAAGCTTAAAGATGATTGCCAAACCAGGCTTCAGTGTGCCCTTAATACCATAGAAATACGCGAAAAAGGCTGACAATGCGTAGTACATTAGAGAAATGATAACTAATGTTAACACGCTTAGATTTATCTCGATTACTCTGCCGATAAACTGCCCTTTGCCTGAATAATCCAATATCCGAAGCTTGGCTATCATGAACAGAATAAACACCATAAATATCAAGAAGATTATGAGTGGAANNTGTAATCTCATCGAGAAGAGATTGGTTAGCGACGATAAGATACTATGGCTCTGGATTAGGTAAAGGATGGTTATGGGAGCTAAGAACACTTGAACCCCATTAAAATCTCCGAAGAGAACAACAAGCAATGCTCTACCAATTTGTCTGAATTGCTGCATGTGAGTAGCCATAAAGCTTTCTATTACCAAACCTATATCCTATGCTTCAAGCCAAGATATATGTTGCGTTTCTTAGATGGGTGCTCACTAAATGACCATTGTCTATGATTGAACACATTGGATAACTGAGCATAAATAACAGAGTTGTTGTTCTTATACTCGATGCCAATGTTTCCGATAACGGCTTCGGGTTGGTTGTTNNCTTGCTTTATCTCGATTAGATAGTTCCAAGCGTTACTGGAATACGAGCCACGAGTATTCATACATAATATAGGTAAGTAAGGCTCTCTGCGCATTGATTCGCTTGCAAGGTATGCAAAGCTAAACTCAAGTGATTGAGTTAGCAAGAAGCCATCCATCCAAAACGTTGCTTCCATGCTGCTGGTATTAGCTATCACATCGTTAAAATCCAGTGCAGCAACTCCGTACTTTCCGCTACCAGCAAGAACAGGTTTATGAACTGCATAAGATGTATTGTTGTCTATCCTAAGGCTTCTCATACTAAACTTCGGTGTTTGCGGATACCAATATTCAACCGCCGCATTAAGATTTAAAGGGATTTTTTCCAGCTTGTGACTCGTATCGAACTGAGTCCATGGGCTCTTTTCGAGTATGGACGCAAAATCGTTAGCAACAAGTTTTGGGGTATTGCTAATGTTTATGTAGGCTTTATCAAACAAGGGGCTTTTGTATTTAAACTCAAAACTGGGGATTACCCGATATTCATCGGCAAGCAAGTGAATCCTGATGTCTTTCACATCGTCGGTCTCCCAGCTTAGTTTTGGAGCAATCTGGATACCTGGACTGTTGGCCTGGCTTACAATTAGTAACTTTGAATCAAAGTCTTCTACCTCTATTCGTGAACTGCAGTAAATGTCGATATAGTCTCTGTCGAAGTCTCTTGATGCTACCGTCTGACGAATATTACTAATCCCGACTTGTGCTTGAAAGTCATTTAGGGCTACACTTGCAATGCCAATCCTTGATCTATGGTGAGACGCTTTAGTTTGAAAATGGTTAGCCTTAAAGTCTTGCGTCTTCACAGATGCTTGATCAAACTTCATATTTACAGGAAAAGCCGGCAGAAGCTCTCCTCCAATGCTAACGTGGTTCTGAATGCTAATAGTATTAGTCCTTGGTGCCTCAAAACGCATCATGTGAGTAACGCTGTGTAAGTCAGACTCCTTAGGGAATAAAGAGACAAAGCTGTTGATACCAAATGCTGCATTAATTTCAAGCTGGGCAATGCCGGTAACCTTACTAGTCGAGTTGTTTTTACTGCCTCTCCCCTCATAAGACTGACTTGGCACAAAAGAAGGCAAACTGTCTCCTTTCGAAATCATTGGATTAAGCACAGCAACTCGCTTGAACAATTGGGCTCTTAGGTCACTTTGCCCGGTCACCTTTATATCGGGAAGGTTCTGAGTTTGAGCTTGCAACATATAAGCAGTTGTAATCAGCAAGACAAGGCACACTAATCTTCTCATTCTGCCAACCCCAACATAGTCTTTAGTGTTTGGGATGCATCTTCATCCAGAACATGCTGGTATCTCCTATAATACACAATGGCATCTGTGCGCGCACCACTTCTGAATAGTCCACTTACCAAGTTCACTACAGCTTCCATCTGAATGTCCCGAAACTCAGGGAACAGAATAATCGTCTTGTTTAGGCTGGAAAATGCTGCCGGGTAATCCTCTCTTTTTAGCTCAATCAGTCCACCTATCAAAAACGCTAAAGCATGGTCATACTGAGATAAGCTGGTATTTAGCAGTTCATCAGCCAGACTAATGGCTTCCACCAAACGCCCCCTGTTATAAAGATATCTTAGCAAGAACTTATTTGCAGTGGAATAAGAGCTGGGATACTTATTGCGATACTCCCACAGGGTCTCAAACTCGAAATAGTCGAGCTGCGATGAGCATTCAAGCAGATTTAGCCAAATCTCGAACACGGCACTGTCTCTATATGCTATTGAGTATTTGTCAAATGCGGAACGATAGTCATTACCCAAAACATCAAGTTCAGCCCATTTTACTAAAGCAGCGGGAGACTTGTGCTGGTTATATGTTTCGAGTAGCAAAGAATCAGCAGATTCGTATTGGTTTAAAGCCATTAGTCCCGATGCCATAAGCAGGCTTATCTCTTCATTCTTTCTTTTGGGGTATTCGGTTCTCATGGCTTCTGCGGCATTAATCAATTCCGCCCATCGAGAATCTTTGGCATAAGACTTAAGAACTATTAAGCTTAGCTCAAAACCAATATATTCGCTGGCGAAGGTTTCTGTTAAAGCAGTGATATCCTCTAAAATGGCATTATTGCTGAATCTGCCAACCGCAAGTTCAACTCCTAGCAAGGCATCCCTAACCACGGTTAGTTCTTGCTCATCAAAGCGAGTGTTGTTCCTAAATCGCTTCAGGATGTTCAGCCAGTCCGTTATTGCTTGCTTGAAGTTACCCATATTGTAGTATGTATTTGCTATGTCATTTAATGCCGATAGATAATGCTTTGAATCCGGATAAGAATCTACAAACGTGTCCAATAGAGACAATGCTTGATGATAGTCTCCAGCAGAATATGCAGACTTTGCCGACAAAAAGAGATATGTGTCGGGACTCTCACCCAAACTGGATAGCTTCAAGTACAGCTGGGATGCTTCTTTAAATCTCTTCATTTGATACAGACACAAAGCTCTGTAACTCTGAGCTTCTGCCTTGCGCAGTCTATCCGTTGTAAAGCTTTCAGCCAAAACAAACTGATCTAAAGCAGCCGAGTAATTCTTGGTTTGCATAAATACATTACCCTTCAGTATAGACGACTCGTATGAAGGGTAAAGGTCATTAAGGTATTTACCGCAGTTTGCATAATCACCCAGGTAATAGTAAGATTGTGCTATTCTTAGAGCTACTTGCTGGTTTTCCGGGTTTAATTT
>DIMZ01000178.1:29716-31290 GCA_002425825.1 Cloacimonetes bacterium UBA5553
AAATAGTAGGTATCCTGCATGTAATCAGATTGCGAAAAGCTATCTTTCAGTAAATTGAAAGACTGCTTTGCAGAGGCATAATCTTTGTTAGTGTAGTTAATATAGCCTAAATAGAATAACGCTCTGTCTCTGGCGTATCCCTGTGGATACTGGTTTAGATATCGGTTAAAAGCGTCTCTGGCAATCTCAAGCCTCCCTGCGGCAAACCAAGCTTCTGCCAGTAAAATATCAATTCTACCGCTTAGTTCTCTATTTAGCTCAAAGCGCTTGGCTAAAGTTAGTTGTTTAATTGCCTCAGGATAATCATCTTTATGATAGCAAAAATAGCCTAATGTGTATAATAACTCACCCTTACGGAAGTTGCTCTTATAGTCCCGGATATAGTTTGAGAGCTGAGTAATGGCTGAGATTGGCTCTGTAGTGTATAGAATCTTTAGTCTTTCGATATAGGCAGGAATGGCAATATCTGGATCAGAATCGGTAACAAGGACTTTAAACAACGAGTCCGCAGCTCTCGCGTTACCACTGTTAACTAGCAACAATCCCTTATAAAGCTTGAATCTTGAATTGGGTGTCTCCCACTTAGCTAACAGCGAGTCAACCTCTGCAAAGTTACGCACTAAGAGGGCTTTCCGAACCTTTAGATCAGCTAATATCAGACTGTTAACCAACCTTGCTAGTTCATTGTTTCTAACAAAGGCATCGAAATCAAGATAACGCTCTACGCTTAAAAGATAGTTCAACCAGGTTTTTACATATTCAGGATATAGCTCCGAATCCGGGTCTTCCTTCCAGAGCAGTTCCAGAGCTTCACCATCATTCTGCGTGTTTATCAGACTTGTAAACAGACCATACTTAAGATCAGAATCGTCTGGAAAATGCACCAGTGCTTCACGATAGTATATCAGAGCCGTAAAGCTGTGCCCCATTTTGTTATAAACATCGGCACGAATCCTTGTTGCCTCGGCACTATATGTGGGATCTGCTATCTCGCTATCTACTCGCTGGAGCAGATGAAGCGCTTGAGTATAATCCCCTGTAGCTGCCATGCAAGATGCGTAGTTCAACAACATCTCTGCAAACACCTCACGGCTTAAGTCAATTTTTACCAGTTCAGCATATATAGACTTTGCCTTGGCATAGTTACCCGATTCCATAGCCAGGTTGGCATCGATAAATCTTACATAAGGTAATAGCTTCGAGTTTGGATATTTTGCCTGAAACTGATACACTTCATTCGAAAGAGTTCTGCTGTCCCCAGCATCGTATAGCTCAATAATATACCTGTAGTTATATTGCTCAACCGTGCTGGTTCCCAAAACCTGAGCCTTTAGCGATACCACACTAAATAGTAGCAACAGCATTGCAGGAAATATGTATGTATTCTTGTGCATTATTTCTATGTTCTCCCCATCTTTAGCGGAACCGTAACAAAAACGGTTGTTCCTTCATTTTCTTTGCTTTTTATCCACACATTACCGCCATGCAATTCGGCAATTCGTTTCGATGTGGATAATCCCAATCCAAGTCCGCTGCTTCTATACTCTATAGTTCCGGATTTGTGAGCATAAATC
>DIMZ01000178.1:31303-31573 GCA_002425825.1 Cloacimonetes bacterium UBA5553
CACGTTTTTTAGCTGGTATTCTGGAATACCAATACCGTTGTCCTGAACAAAAATCACAATGCTTTCTTTTCCGTCAATTTTTTCTTGCTGGAAGGCAGATTTACGGGCACCAATAATTATCGTTCCATAGTCGTTGGTGAAGCGAATTGCATTTAGCACAAGATTGTAAACCATTAAGTGCAATGCTTCCCAGTTTGCCTTAATCTCTGGCAAGCCCTTTTCAATCTCAAGCTTTATAAACATCTTGCGGTTACGAGACAGTATTTCCAC
>DIMZ01000178.1:31609-31998 GCA_002425825.1 Cloacimonetes bacterium UBA5553
AATTTCAGTAACATTCACAGGGGCAAGGGACAAGCTCTTCTTCAGATTATAGGTATTCATCGTGCTGATATCATTGCTGGTTAGAATCAGCTTCTTTACCCCGGATTCTATCTTATTGATAATCTCTTTACGTTCATCTTCATCTGCATAAAGGTTTCTTTTCAAACGTGATACGTGGCCTTGCAGGGTGGTAAGAGGAGTGTTTAACTCATGCGATACAATAGCCATGAATTCGTCTTTTAGCATTTCAAAAGCATTCAACTCGCTATTTTTCTTAAGCAGGTTCTCATATAGTTTTGCATTGGTCAGGGCAATGGTTGTTTGCTCTATCAGCAGATTTATCAGCTCCGGATTCAAATACATCTCTTTGGCATTATCGTCTTGATTAC
>DIMZ01000178.1:32025-36902 GCA_002425825.1 Cloacimonetes bacterium UBA5553
AATAGCCGTAGATGTTATTATCCACATAAATAGGTGTGCAAAATATGCTGTGCAAAATGTAGTCTTGCACACTTATGGCGCTCTTGAATCTATTGTCATCAACAGCGTTGAATGTGGAAACCATTTCCATGGTATTCTGACTAAGGCTCAATACTGTTTAGCTAACGCCAGTAACTGTTGGCAGTATCTGCTTGGAATGATTTAGCTGAACACGGTAAATGTTGTTGCCATCTACATCCCTTTTAATAAGAAATCCTCGAGAGCTATTGGTAAAATCTATAAAAGCAGATACGATCTCCTGCTCCAGATCATTCATTTCCACTATTCTCATTAGCTCGTGAGTAATTCGCATCAGATGATTCATCTTTTCTATGCGTTGTGTAATCTGATTATAGTCCTGAATTCTTATTAGTAGTGCTGTAAGATGTTGCTTAATATTCCTCAGGATAGATTGCTCTTGCTTGCTAAAGTCCATTTCACCCTTATCCGAAAGCAGCAAAAAGCCAATGCGCTTGGAACCGCTTTGGAAGGGTGCAACCATCATATTTCTATCCTGATGCTTAAATATCACCACATTATCAAGCTTAAATGCCTTATCAATAAAAGGCATATATTCCACATCTATCATGCTGTCTTGGTCTGAGTTATAGCTTTGAAAACATGTGTAGTTCTGAATCTTATCCGAGTATTGCATTAATTTAAAGCGCCATGGGGACAACACCTGGCTTAGCCCCTTTTCTATAAGGAACTTAATTCTATCTACATTATACACATTGGCGATGTTGTATAGCATTTCGTTCCATTTGTAACGCAGGTCTTTAGTGCGGCTGGCGATTTGCACCAGGTTAAACTTCCTTATGCTGGTCAGCCCATATTGATTAACGTTCAGATAGTTTGCCTTATCATCGGGGCTTATATCCGTGGTAATCGCCTCCAGGTAGGCTTGATATTGTTTGAAACACTCTTCTGCCATATCATCTTGCTTCAAATCCACCAATATCTGAATCTTGGCTTGTAACAGCTCAACGTTTAGCTGGTAGTATTGATGTTTTTCCCACTCACGTAAGTATTCATCGGTAGTTCTCAAAAGCTTGCGCAACGGAACATCCGAATCCATAAGATCAAGCTTCAGCTGCAGTATTTGTAGTTTACATTGCCAGTAGAAATACTTGTTCTCTTTTACTATAGGCATGGCAGCATCGAGCAGCTCTTTAGCCCTGCCAAAGTCTCCAATACCATAATAGCATTGTATTTGAAGAACATAGAACACTGCGATGGCGTAGTTGTTATTCACTTCTCCCGCGTGACGCATGGCTTGTTTCAGCTCGCTAAGGGCAGTATCGTAATCTTTCTCGGACAGAGCTATTAGGCTTAGTACGTTATGATAGAATTCTTCTTCGTGCAGGTGCTTGTAGTTTATCTGAACATTCTTGGTAATCAGCTTCTTCAGCTTCTTGGTGTTAAACATCTCGTTTAGGTAGTAGAAATNNAATATGTCTTCACCAAAGGGTTAATCTCTCTAATATATCCGTTAATTAGCTCCGGCTCATTTTCTTGAATAAACTGGAAATAGTGTCCAAAGCCCACAATCTTGCTCTTTGCAAGTGCCAGGTTGCGCTGAATGGACAACAGATAGCTCGTGCTATTCATGGATACTATCAGTTCTTTACTTTGCATCAGCTTCTGCTCCGCCGACCCAAAATCTCCCATCTTTATTTTGGCTTCGCCTTGATTCAATAGTGCCAGTGCCTTGGTCATGGTTAGATTCAGTTCGTCTGCATAAGCGTACCCAATCTCGGAATAGTGCTCGGATAACTGGGACAATCCTTGTTTTAAATACAAGTCTGATATGTTGTTGTATATCAATCCTAAATAGCGCTTTATGTTATATCTTTTCCAAAGGCTTAAGGCAGAAAACAGATGCTCGTCGGCTTCATCAATGTTCTTCTGGTTACTATAAAACACACCCAGGTTATTATGCATATTGGCAAGTCTGATCATTACACTACTGTCATGCTCCGGGNNNNCTGGCGTAATGCCATGTCCAAATACGTCTTCATCTTTTCCGGACTGGACTTTCCATATATCTGAATAAGATGAAGCCATGCCAAAAGTTGCTGCTTGCCTGTAATGGTAAGTTTCTCTGCCTGATGAAAATAGGTCGTTGCGCTTTCTATGTCCTCGGCAATAAACTTGATAGAGCCCAGTAAGTAATACTTTTCAAATATCTCAGGCAAACTCACGATACTATTATCGAACAGAAAGCTAGACCTGTCGAAGAAGCCGGTTAGATCTGTTTTTTGTTGAAATGCATATATATCAGATATCAGCTCTTTCTCAGATATCATTAACTCAGGATTGAAGTCAAGCTTTATTACGTTCAAGATGGCATCATAGGCTTTTTCTTGTTCATAGTCTGAGTTCTGCAGGTTATAAAGCTTCAGGTAGTACTTTCTTTGTGCCGCCAGATCGCCAGCAATTTTTGCGTTATCTATTATGCCCAAACATGTTATAATGTCTAAGTCCTCTTTAGATGAGTAGTATTTTAGTATTCGCTTAGATACTGCACCATGCAGCTTACCTTTGCACTCATCAAACAGTCTTTTTTTAGCCTCTTCAAAAGAGAAATAATACTTCTTCCCATGCTTTGTAAGGGTTTCGTTATAGATGCTGTCATTCAGCAGGTTATACAACTCCTGATCACTTATGCGCAATATATAGCTGATTAGTTCACGGGTTAAGGGTGTTTGAACAATGCTTAGCTTCTGTAAATGTTCATAATTGGTAGAGGTTAAGTGGCTAAGGCGCGAATATATGGAGTGCACCAGTCGCATAGGAAGATTATAAGCAGCAAAATCAATCATGAACTTCGGCTTATCTTCATACACAATCTTTTTCTTTTGAGCCAGGTCTATTAGAATCTCGCGGATAAACTGGGGGTTACCCGAAGTCTTTCTGTGTATCTCATCCACAATTTCATGCGGTGTGTTTGTAGATAATAGCTTATTTATATATGCCCGGCTTTCGTCATGATTAAGCGTTGGAATGTTCACCATTATGGTATGCACAATCTGATTCACCTTGTTATAGTCGTTACAAGATAAGGCTACCATAACCCGGTGATTCACTAAAAACGGCGATATGAAGTTAATAAAGTCTATTGTATGTCGGTGAACATGTTGGAAGTTTCTGATTATGAACACAATAGGCTTTCTGGATGAGATATCTATAAGTAGGCTTTTTACGGATTCAAAGTCTATCCTTAGCTCAGAAACTGTTTGACTGATTGCCTTGGCTTCTCTTGTTGAATCGAACAGGTAACGGCGAAGCTTTTCAGATATCTGTTTCAGGCTGTCATACTGCTCAATCTCAGCAGGGCTGAGCGACTGAACAAATTCCTTTATCAGGGCAAAAAAGGCTTCATGCTCTGTTTTGGTGCATTCATAATCAAAGATAAAGTATTGACCCCCCAACAAGTGATATCTGAATAGCGACAATATGTTATCTTTACCCAATCCATCACCGCCAATAACCGATACAATCTTACCATTGCCCTGCTCCATTGCCGGAACAAAATCTAATAGCTGATGCGCATACTTGTCTCGAACAATGTAGCTATTAAACCTTAGCGTGTTTATCATTGACCATTCTGCTGAAAATGGATATTCCACATGATGGATTCTGTTTATATAAGATACGATCTCTTCGCTACCACTAAAGCGATTATCGGGATTTCGTTCCAACAGCCGCAGTATAAACTTTTCCAAAGAAGCCGGAATATCTTTGTTCAATTCGCTGGGGAAATTGGGGATAAAGTATTGATGTCCACCGGTAATCAGTGTATTAATCTGATCCACACTAAAGGGAAAGCTGCCAGTGGTTAACTTATAAAGTATAACGCCAAGGGCATAAAAGTCGCTGGCTTTGGAAGCTGGCTTACCCAAGAATATCTCAGGTGCCAGATATGGCAAAGAACCTGTTACCGCGTGCGCATCATCACCAGCCTCAACTTTACTGAAGCCATAGTCTATCAGCTTTAGTATAATAGACTTGCCCTCTGTTCTATACAATCCGTTTTCAAGCTTCAGGTCTTTATGGAGGATGTCTTGTGTATGTAAGGCATTCAGTGCATAACAGGTCTGAACGGCTATATCGAATATCTGATTTACCTTCGACTTGCTAAAGCGAAATCCTGATAGTGTTTTACCTTCAAAGTATTCACTTATAAAATAGATATGATCACCCACATGGCCAAAATCTACCACATGATTCAAATTAGGATGCTCAATCTTAGTGATGTGATGCATCTCTTCAGCGCTGAAATATGAGTACAAATCGTCTGATGCTAAATACTGAAACAGCTTTAGAGTATAAACATTGTTTGTTCGAATGTCACGCACTTTAAACACATTTGCCCAAGAGCCCGAGCCCAGTCTTTCCAAAACTTCGTATCTATGATCTATGAACATACTGCTTCCCTATTTCCATATTACTTAGAGAACATATCATAACCGTATTTCCATCTTTTGTGCACCCAAAACCATTGCTCCGGGTACTTATGAATCTGTTGTTCGATAATAGCGTTCACTTCTTCTAATACCTTTCGAAGGTTCTCTTCGCTATCTGTCCAATCCTCATGTAAAATTGGAGGGAAGAAATCGAACACAATATTGTCATCATCTGCGCGCCGGGCAAAGCCGGGGACAATAGGAACCTTATAGCGCAAGGACAGCTTTGCCACACCCTTCCAATGAGACGCAGAATAGCCCAGAAAGTCCATTAACAATCCCGATGAACCGGCGTTCTGATCCATCAAGATGGCTACAAACCTACCCTCAGATAGCTGATGCACTATATCACGCAAGCCCTTGGACATT
>DIMZ01000178.1:36909-37365 GCA_002425825.1 Cloacimonetes bacterium UBA5553
GAACATCCGGTTACGCTGAGTTTTGGCAACCACGCTTAGCGGAATACCAGACATTGGCAATATCCGCGCAGCTTCCCAATTCCCAAAGTGAGCCGTTGCCAGAACAGCTCCCCTGCCAAGTGCCAAAGCATCATCCACATAATGCTTATTGGCAATGGAACTCATGGCAAATAGCTCGCTGTCATTGGTAAAATACACCTCATAGATACTAAGAGCCATGTTTCTGAATAGCTTTTTCAAGATTGATTTACGCTGTTTAATGCTTAGAGAAGGATATACCTTTTCCAGTTGAACCAGTGCAACTTTCTTCCTGATGCCTATTCCATATCCAACCAAGTGGAATAAAACTATCAGAAAGCTCTTTACACATCCCCCTGGCCTAAATCTCATTATTGCCAATAGAGCTCTGAAACTATAGTATTCTATCTTACTAACTAATTCTTTATTCGCCACTTA
>DIMZ01000017.1:0-1220 GCA_002425825.1 Cloacimonetes bacterium UBA5553
GCTGAAAGACTTGTTTTCCATGCCAAGGGCAGTAAGGATGCCCAGCACTGTGGAGATTAGAGTAGATAGCCCGGCAATAAGCATGGTATTTCGGAATGCTTCTTTTATGGCATCGTTTTGCCAAAGCTGTTCATAATACTTTAAGGTAAAGCCACGCCAGCCAGTAATTATTTTAGCATCATTAAAACTGAAGATTACCAATATCAGGATAGGTATGTATAGAAATACCATTACCAGGCTAAATGCTGTCAGGTTCATACCTTTATAGAACTTTGCTATAGACATGCGCTTCATACATGCCCCCTGTTTCGGCGGTGCTTATAAAGTGTGAATAGTATAATAAGCATAATCGCCACAAAGAAAAGCAGAGTTAAAGACAATGCAGAAGCCATAGGCCAGTTGCGGGGGATGTTCTTTATTTTGTAGGTAATTACCTGCCCCAAGTATAGCGTTCGTTGATTTCCCACCAGTTGCGGTATCAGATAAGCTCCCAATGCCGGAATAAACACCAGCAGAGAGCCTGCGAAGATGCCTTCGATGGACAGGGGAAGGGTTATATTGAAGAAGGCTTTCACCTCGTTTGCACCAAGGTCCATAGCTGCATGTAGCAAGGTGAAATCCAGCTTTTCCAAAACGCTGTACAACGGTAGTATCATATAAGGCAGATATACATATACCATCACCAGAATAACTGCCAAATCCGTGCGCATAATCTCCAAAGGCTGCGAGATAAGGCCGATGTTCATTAGCACATCGTTCAGCACGCCATTGTAAGCCAGGAATATGCGCCAGGAGAAGATGCGGATAATCAGATTTGTCCAAAAGGGGATGATGATAAATACCAATAGAGTGTTTTTGGTCTTGTCTTTCGCACGGGCAATGTAATATGCTACAGGGAAGCCCAGCAACAGGCATAACAGTGTGGTAAAAGTTGCCAGTTTGAAAGATTGAAACAGCGTGCGCAGATAATCAGGATTGAAAGCCTGACGGTAGGCATCCATAGAGAACTCGAACTTCACATCATAGATGTCGGGAGTGAGAAAGCTGTAGATAACAACAATCAGGTAGGGAACCAAAAAGAATATAATAAGCCAAAACAAGGCAGGTGCAGTTAATGCCCACGATGCCAAATCACGGCTTTTCTGCTGCTTGGAAAGCTGTTTTTGCTGGCGTTGCCAATCGGTTCTGTGCACTTTACTCATAGCTGTGAAGGTCTCTTT
>DIMZ01000017.1:1234-5034 GCA_002425825.1 Cloacimonetes bacterium UBA5553
GAGCGTTGATAGTGGCTCGAGCCACCCTCGTTAATGTCATTTTGGTCTTGCTCGGGTATTTCGTCTATCAGCCAGGTATCAGAATCGTGCCAAAACAGCCATACAGGTTCTTCCCAGTCCAAGGCTTTATCATCGAAATAAACACGCTTATGCTGGCTGAATACCCTGAATTTTAACAGACCCACTCTAACTATGTACTGGGTGTGTGTGCCTAAGTATAATATGTCTTCTATCGTGCCTTTTAGCATGTTTATGTCATCCTGCATGCGCGGCTTTGTTCTTGAGAGGGCTATCTTTTCGGGCCGCAGAGAAACGGTGATTTCTTTACCTACCTCCGGCTTTATATTGTACGTGCTATCGATTTCCAGATAATTACCTGTTCCATCGGGGCATTTCACCTGAATATAATCATCTTCAATTGCGGTTACTTCGCCGGTTATCAGGTTTGTTTCTCCAATAAAGTAAGCAGAAAAGATGCTTACCGGTCTCTCGTAGATATCATCAGGTGGGCCGGACTGCACAATCTTACCGTGATTCATTACTGCAACGCGGTCGGAGATACTCATTGCTTCGCCTTGGTCGTGAGTTACGTAGATAAAGGTGATTCCCACAGCGTCGTGGATGTTCATCAGTTCAATCAGCATGTGCTGACGCAGCTTCAGATCAAGAGCAGCCAGGGGCTCATCAAGCAGCAGAACCTTAGGCTTGTTGATAAGTGCTCGGGCAATGGCTATGCGCTGCTTTTGACCGCCTGATATCTGGTCGGGATACTTGGATGCCTGATCTGCCATCTTTACCAGAGAAAGCATCTCTTCTACCCGTTCCTTAATCTCTAGTTTTGGCGTTTTGCGTATGCGCAGTCCAAAGGCTACATTATCGAATACAGACATATGTGGAAACAATGAATAATTCTGAAATATGGTGTTGACCTGCCTCTTGTAGGGCGGTATATCCGTAATGTCTGCACTACCTATCAATATCCTTCCGCTTCTGGGGGTTTCGAACCCCGCAATCATTCGTAGCAAGGTAGTTTTACCACAGCCACTGGGACCTAAGAAAGAAAAAAGCTCCCCGCTTTTAATAGTAAGCGATACATCATCCACGGCTACAAAGCCATCAAAGTCCTTTGTTATATGCTCTATGCGAATCTCTTCCAAGTGTATATCCTGTTGCTATTTTATTAATATCGTTTTGCTTGTGTTTATGGTTCTGCCTTTTTGGCTGAGCTTCACGAAGTAAATTCCATTTGCACACCTGTTTTGGCTTCCATCCTTGCCATCCCACACGATATCGGTATCTTTGGACAGGGCACTGTGGATGTTGATGCTCTTCACCAATTGCCCTTTAACGTTATATATGCCCAGTTCGTAGTTTCCTGCGCCATGCTTCAAGCCTCTTAGTTTGATGTTCAACATATCGCCAAAAGGATTGGGGTAGGTGCTTAGCTGGGTTTGGAGCAAGGGAACTTGTTCATCGTAAACTGGAGTTGGGTTGGAGGATGTAAACAGCTTAAAATCGTCTATGTATATGCCATCCGCCACGCCGGAATTGGTAGCAACCATAGAGAAGCGCAGGTAAACAAGATTGCCAATCAAGTGGTTTAGATTATAGCTATATTGCTGCCATGGCGAGATACCTGTGAAGTCGGCTAGGTAATTCCAGGTGGAACCGTTGGTGGAATATGACAGCATGCAATAGTCTCCATCCAAGGCTATACTATAACGAGCCATGAACTGGATATTGGCATTCAATACCTGCCGCAAGTCTATTGCCTGAGTAAGCCTGCAATGAGAGTTTGTATTATTCTGATAGTTTCCCGTGGGGCTGTCGCATAATGACCTGCTTCCACTATAGGCTATTAAGCTGCTTCTACCCCAGTTGCCGGTAGTAACCCAAGCGGATAGATCAACCTCAAAGTCATCAGATACAGTTGGTGTTCCTTGCAGGTAAAACGTATAAGACTCCGAACTAAGCTCCAGACTACGATGCAGCACTTCATATCCTTGTGCTTGAATTGCCATACGATACAATCCCGCATTGAAGCCGTTCAAGCTAACCTGACCATTCTGATCTGTATAATATGGCTCTGCTTCATCGTCTATAAATCTTATGCTTGCGCCTGCTATGGGATTGGCATCATCACTTAGCACAGTGATAACCATGTTCACCTGTTCAGCAGGCAATAATGCTACATCTGCCACTGTAACCGCATCGGCACTTATGTTCACCAGCATCGAAAAACTGGAATAACCGGGGCAAGTATAATTTACCCGGTGCGTGCCGCTTGGTAAAAACCTGTAATATGCACCATAAACAGGTTCGGATACGGACTGNNGTTGTTATCTATACCCTCTACAAAAACCATTGCCTCCAGTGCTTGTCCGGTTATAGCGTCGGTTACGTGTCCCTTCAGCATCTTGCTGTTCTTACGCTTCAACAGCAGCTTTGCAGCATTTATATTGTTCGCCACAATGCCTGGCACGGCATCTGCAGGAGGAATAAACTCGGTAGCCATCTCAATCGTGAAGCCAAATATGCCTCTCTCCCCATACACCCAATCATCAGAACTCCCGCTCACGGGATACAAAGAATAGGAGGGCATAGGAGAATATGTGCCGGCTCCCTGCTTAGGGATAGTACTTGCCATTGCCACAGCCAATGCCTGCAGTTCTGCGGCATCAGGAGAAACAATATTCGCCATGTAACCAAGCGGATATAGCACATATTCCCCATAGGTGTGATAGCTTATGCCTGCGATAAACTTGCGTGATAGTAACAAGTCCCTAAATGCCTGCGTCTCTATTTCCGAAAAAGGCGAAGCTCCATGATAGGTAACCGAATATGGATCGCTGGATGCATTTATAAAGCCCCATTTATAGCCGTAATTGCGGTTCAGGTCTATACCATCCGCACCATAACCCCAATCATCCGTGTCGATACTTGAATTGCCATTGTTATCATATATGTTCTTACGCCACCATACATCGCTTTCATCAATCACCAGCTTGTGTCCATCGGGATTTAGCAAAGGCACAAACCAGATTTCCGAGCTGTTTATCATCTCTGTAATCTCAGAATCAATCCCATAACCCTCCAGCAGGTGATTCAGTATCCCCATAACCGTTTCCAGGCTTATCGGCTCACGGGCATGATGCTCGCCAACAAAGTAAAAGGCAGGTTCATCCTCGTCGTCATACACATTATTAGATAGCTTTACTGCCCATATCTGGTGATTGAAGCCTAGATAGGCAGGTATGTTTTGGGCTGCATACTGTGCCCCCCAGGATTCTCCAATGGATTCCACTCTCACTAAGTTTGGATACATGGCTTGCAATACCATAAGCTCATCTAGCATGGTCTGATAGTTTCTATATCCTGGCAGATCACGCGTTGNNCAGGTTTGCTTTCAGGCGTTCTTCGGTTTGAGTGATGCGTATTTCCGGGTAAACACTTTGTAGCTTATCATACATGGCAGAATCAAGCAGTAAGTCCAGATATATACCGGGTGAGTAAGCACAGATATCATAAGCTTCCCGCTCAAACTTTATGAAGTCTGAATGGCTGGGATTACTTATTCTAGCCACAAATCTGGTGTTACCTGATGATAACTTATCCTCTCTAAACCCACTAAAATCATTAAGTTTAGGGTTAGTTGCAGTTGTGGCATACAGGGAAATGCCAATTAATACTAAAACAAGTAGCAAAGTATGCTTCATATCACACTCCTGATATTTGGGTAAAAAAATACAGTGGGGAATACCGGGCGGTATCCCCACTGCTCGGAGGGCATTCTATGTAGG
>DIMZ01000057.1 GCA_002425825.1 Cloacimonetes bacterium UBA5553
CGAAAGCCGTGCTGCCATTGTCTTTACTGCAAATCTGCAAGCAGGTCTTTTGTCAAGCAGAGTTTTGTGTTCACTTCCGCGAACTTCTCTTTTTCTTTGGCGATAACCTCTTCTTTGGCATTGGCGATGAAGTTGCTATTATTCAGCTTGGAATTAATGCTGCCAAGCTCTTTTTCCAGCTTCTCTATTTGCTTACCGAGGCGTTGCCGTTCGGAGTCGAGGTCTATCAAGCCGGAAAGCGGCAAGAATACCTCAATGTTCCTCACCACCGCTGCGATAGCGGCTTTTGGCTTGTCTATGCCAACTCCGCCGGAAATGGCGCAAACCTTCGCCAGCTTGCGGAAGTATGCCATATAGCTTTCAAACAGGATTTGCTGCTTGGGCTCGGCATAGCGGATGCAAAGCTCAATCTCCTGCGAGGGGGGCNNAGCTGTTTGCGCAGGTTACGAACGGCAGTGATGCTTTCTTGCACAAAGCGCATATCGTCATCTATGGCGCTGTCTACCAGGCTGCTGTCTGCTTCTGGGAAGGCAGCAAGTATCAGGGCATCTTCCTCTATAGGGAACACAGCTTTTATGCCCTGCCAAATCTCTTCGGTAATAAAGGGCATTATTGGATGCAGCAGGCGCATTCCTTGCTGCATCACGTCCAACAGCACATACTTGGCAGTTAGCTTGCCGGCATTGTCCGCTTCGGGACGTAGCCTGTCCTTGGAAAGCTCTATATACCAGCTACAGAATTCATCCCACAGGAACTTGAACACCGCATTTGCGGCATCATTAAGGCGCAGGTTTTCATAATGTCCGCGCACCTCGGCTGTCACTTCCTGAGCGCGGGATATTATCCACTTATCCGCAAGCTCAAGCTGAAGCTCATTTTTTGCCGGCAAGCCATCAATCTCGCATACATTCATCATTATAAATCTATAGGCGTACCACATCTTATTGGCAAAGTTGCGTCCCAGCTCCAGCATGCTGTCAGCATAGGCTACATCCGCACCCTTGGGGGTATTAAAGATCATGGAAAAGCGCAGGGCATCGGCTCCAACCCTCTGGATAATGTCTATCGGGTCGGGTGAATTGCCCAGGGACTTACTCATCTTGCGGCCAATTTCATCGCGCACGGTTCCATGCAGCAGCACGGTATTAAAGGGTATCATATCCTTAAAATGCAGTGTGGACATAATCATCCGCGCTACCCACAGATATATAATCTCCGGTGCGGTAATCAGCACATTGGTGGGCAGGTACTTGTTCAGGTCTGCGGTATTCTTAGGCCAGCCCATGGTGCTGAATGGCCACAGCCAACTGCTGAACCAGGTGTCCAGCACGTCTTCATCTTGAGCCACCGAGCTTGAGCCGCATTTTGAGCAGCTTTCCGGCTGGTCTTTAAGCACCATCATGTGTCCGCATTCGCTGCAATAATAAGCCGGGATGCGGTGTCCCCACCAGATTTGGCGGGAAATGCACCAATCGCGGATGTTGTTCATCCAGTGCATATACACCTTTGTCCAGCGTTCAGGATAGAACTTAATCTCGCCGCTGTCCACCACTTCAATGGCGCGTTTGGCAAGGGGAGCCATCTTTACAAACCACTGGTCGGAAAGATAGGGCTCGATAACCGTGTCGCAGCGGTAGCAATGCCCCACGGCATGTTCATGATTATCAGTTTTTTCCAGCAAGCCTTGTGCTTCCAGCATGCCAAGCACCTTCTCGCGGCAGGCATAACGCTCCATGCCGTCAAAGTCTGCCCCGGCAGCTTCATTCATAATGCCATGCTCGTCCATCACCAAAAGCTGTTCCAGGTTGTGACGCAAGCCAATCTCAAAGTCGTTAGGATCATGCGCGGGGGTTACCTTCACGCAGCCGGTTCCGAAGTCCTTATCCACATAATCATCGGCTATCACAGGTATCTTCCTGCCGGTTAAGGGCAACATCAGCTCTTTGCCTATAAGGTGCTTATATCGCTCATCTTTGGGATTTACGGCAACTGCCACGTCTCCCAGCATGGTTTCTGGGCGGGTGGTGGCTACGGTTACACAGCCATCGCCTTCGGCATAGGGATAGCGGATATGCCATAGCTTACCTGTCTCATCGGCATGTTCCACTTCGTCATTTGCCAGCGCGGTTACGCAGCGGGGGCACCAGTTTATTATATACTTACCTTTATAGATAAGGCCTTGTTCATACAGGTTCACAAACACTTCTTTCACGGCGCGGGAAAGCCCCTCGTCCATGGTAAAGCGTTGTCTGTCCCAGTCGCAGCTTGCACCAAGCAGCTTAAGCTGGTCTATTATTATGCCGCCTTTCTCGTTTTTCCATTGCCAGATAAGCTCCAGAAGCTTTTCTCTGCCAATCTCGTGGCGGTTTTTACCGCTTTTGGCAAGTTCACGTTCCACCACATTTTGGGTGGCAATACCCGCATGATCAACCCCCGGTAGCCATAGCGTGGGCTCTCCATTCATGCGGTGATAGCGGACAACGACATCTTGGAGGGTGTTATTCAGCACGTGACCCATATGCAGGATACCGGTTACGTTGGGCGGGGGGATAAGGATGGTGAAGGCAGGTTTTTGCGAGGTTTCATCGGGCTTAAAGTAGCCATGTTCCTCCCAAAAACGATACCACTTGCGCTCAATCTGCTGTGGTTCGTAGGTTTTGTTGATTTCCATTTTGTTTTCCTCTTTTTTGTCGTCGTTAGTCCGCTAAAAATAGCCGAACTTGCTTCAGCTTGTACCAATTCAGATAAACGGAAATCACGTCAAGCGAAAAGCTAATCAGGATGGAATTTGGCTGTGGAATATTGGTTAATTGTTCCCCAAAAACTGCTTGATTAGTGCGTGTAGATATACAATTTCATCATCCGCAAGCCCGGTTCCGATATAGAAAATGCCGTCCTTACTTTTTACTATCACCCCCTGGGCGGTGGCGAAACGCTTTAGGCGATACATCCATGCCGGAGCGTTGGGCTGCTTATCCAGCATATTATCCCGAATACCATAGTCTAAGCCAATAATGCGCTCTATCGCTAAGCTGCGCTTCTTTTTGCGGTGCTGCATCACGATGCCGGAGCTGTCCACGAACACCACTAACTGATAGGTTTTGGTGTTCATATACTTTTTTAGCATTGAGA
>DIMZ01000053.1 GCA_002425825.1 Cloacimonetes bacterium UBA5553
GTTCTACCTTATGCTGCATCAATGAATCTAGCAGTGATGCTTCCTGAGCCCAGAAGTTAGTAGAGATCACCCGTTCCTACTTATGTATTACTGCCAATCCGGTTTTGCCATCCATCCGCACCACCAATGGATGCGAAAACTCCAGATGCACAAAGAACTCACCTCGTTCCTTAATGGGCTGGGATAACAGCCAGTCCATATCCACAAAGTCTGTTTGGGACACAAAGGGAATAGTAAAATAGCCCACATTCATAGCCACCAGATTGTGGAAGAAATGCGTACCTTGCGAGGCCTCTACTATAAAGTCTCTCAGCCCCGTCTCCAATATCACCTTAGCCCTGTTTATCTGCGGCCAGCGCACTGGTATGCCAAGGAACCTGTCCCGCGAACCCCAACGCCCCGGACCTATAAGGATATACCTCTTCCCCATATCTGCCATCTTTTTATTAAAGCGTTCCACCTCTTCCTGCATCTCTTGGGTTCTGGTTTTGTCAAAGCGAGCAGGATCGAGATATATCACATCTGTCAGCTCGTTTATCATCCCATTTCCCATGCCATGCTCGGTGTACATCAGCAGTTCTTTCTTGTCCAATTGGCTGGTATCTATGCGATAGGCATCGGCACTAACGCTTAGCGGCCTTATCTGCAATATGTAAAAGCTGGGCTTATGCTTATATCGCTGATCGGCATCCAGATTAACGGCAAATTCTATCTCCACAGGTATGCCCAAGGCTATCTCACCTATCTCCAATAGCTCTTCCACAATCTTTGCCAGAGGAAAGTAGTTATGCTTCAGGATGCTTGAAAAGGTTAGCACCTTCATTCCCCGCTCTGCCAGGTTATCGGTTAGCCTATAATTATCATAATCCCACACAGAGGCTATATAGCGCAAGCTGCCATGCCGCTCGGCATCCTTTACGTTCAGCTTGGCAAGTGTTATCTCCTCACCTTTGCACAAATCCGAATCATTAAGCGACAAATCCAGCGCAAAGAATTCCTTTTGTGACGAACGCATCATCTCCTGTTGGGGCAACATATCTGTTTGCGGATAGCGCGGACAAAAGCGGAAGTTTAGCTTTCCTTCCACCACCGATTTACCCAGGCCAAGTGCGATATTGGCAATGCCATCGGTGTGCTGCATATGCGCTGTGGGATAAAAGTTATAGCTCTGTGCCACTCCCGAAATATGCGGATAATAATAGTGCTCCCCCTTCAGACTGCCAACCGTTTCCTGGATTATGGCCGCCATCTTCTCTTCTTCCGCCTTGAAGTTCAATGCTTCCAAAAAGGCACGGGCATCCGATAAATATACCGAGGCAAACACCAGCTTTATGGCATCCATCAATTGACGCAATCTATGCAGCTTATCAGGATGGTTATTAGGCAGCATAAAGGTTCTATACACCCCCGCCAAGGGCTGTGCCTGGCTATCTTCCAAAAGACTCGATGACCTTACCGCAATGGGATAGGTAACCTCGTCCAGATACACTTCCAGACGGGTTACCAGTTGATCCGACAGCTTCCCCGCGATAAAGATGGCATCTATCTCCTCATCCGTTTTCCCTGCCACCTGCGCCTGAATCTCGTTCCGCTCCACAAACTGGTCAAATTCCATAGTTCCAATAATCGCCGTGCTGGGTAGAGATATGGATATAGTATCAAACTTCTTTTCATAGTCCATTGTGCAAAGCAGCGCATTCAGGAAGGCAAGTCCACGCCCTTTACCGCCCAATGAACCCTCGGTTAAGCGGATAATCTGATTCATTTCACTTAAAGACACTGCATCAAAGTTTATTATCTTACCCCGGTTTTTGTCTATTCTAACGGTTCGGAACACGTGATACAGAAAGTCTCTAAGCTCTTCTTTGCTGCCAAAGTCCTCTATCTTCATCGGTCTAATCTTCTTGGCAATCTGCACTTCTCCGTGGGCAATCAGCCAGTTTGAGAAATGATTGAACTTACTATGAAACACCAGGGTATCTTCGGGAATGTGCAATATCTTATTTTCAAACTCCGCTATGTTCGCTGCTTCTTCTATTATGTTCCCCTCGCCATCCCTAAAGCAGAAATTACCAAAGCCCAGGTTATACACCATGTAGTTTCGCAAATCTGAGAACAGATGTTTGGAGTTCTTATTAAGGAAATACACGCCAAGGCCTTTGGCAATCTCTTCATTCTCACTTTCGGAGGATTGCAATATCATCGGCAAGTCGGTATTGGTTTGCATAATGTGCTTAATCAGCTTAATGCCCGCATGCGCATCAACTTCACCATCTACCTTATAACGCACATCGGAGATAAGGCACAAGAGGTACTCGGAATACTTTTCATACAATGCCAATGCTTCATTGTAGTCATGCACCACCAGCACCTTAGGACGTATTCGCATCCTTAGCCGTTTATTAATGCCGCTAACCTCTTCCTCTATCAGCTTCTGGGTTTGCTTCATCACCACCGAATATAGCGAGGGCAAAAACATGGAATAATAATGAACTGAGTCCTCCACCAAAAGTATCACCCTAACCAAGCCATGAGCCGTGTCATACTCAACGTTCATCTTGTCTTCCACGCTCTTCACCATCGCCAAAAAGAGCTTGGTATCGCCATTCCACAAAAAAACATCGTCTATATACTGCTTTTCATTGGGATGGTTTTCCCATATAACATAGTCCGATGCCACGTTCAATAGCAATAGCACAGGCAAGTCTGGCTTGCTCTGCTTTATGGTTTTGGCAAGCTGAAAAGGCCCCAC